>MHRY01000034.1 GCA_001822675.1 Candidatus Taylorbacteria bacterium RIFCSPLOWO2_01_FULL_45_34b | reverse complement strand
GGCTCCTTTCGGAGCCGTCTTGTATTGTATCAAAAGCTGTTGTACTGTGCATTACGTTATTCAAACTAAATCTAGTCGTCACTTCTGGCTACGACGGTATTGATATCGATTACGAAAGTCTCTACGCAATCGACCGCGCCGCGTTTTCGAATTTCATCCGCGATCTAGCTACGGCTCTGCACACGCAAAATAAAATACTTTCGGTTAACGTGCATCCAAAAGTGAACGAGCCCGGGTATTGGAATGGCCCGCAATCGCAAGACTGGTCTGTCATCGGCGCCTACGCGGACGAAGTCCGTATCATGCTCTATGGCTACTCATGGCAAACTTCACCACCTGGGCCAATCTCGCCCGTAAGCTGGGTTAATGACGTACTCGATTTCGCCGAAACTACACTCCCTACACAAAAAATCGTTCAGGGAATTCCAACCTACGGACTTGATTGGCCAGCAAGCAGTGCGGGCACGGAATACATGTGGGATCAACTTATGGCGCTTGCAAACACCTACGGTGTGACAATCAAGTGGGATAACGTCAGTATGTCTCCTTGGTTTCAATACACTGCCCTAGGAATACAACACAGCGCGTGGTTTGAAAACGCTTCGAGCACGGAAGCAAAACTCAACGTCAACAATCTCCATAATAACGCCGGAATTTTTATTTGGCGGCTCGGCGGAGAAAATCCACGAATCTGGGATAGCATCCGATTAAAATTTGGCGGCGTGATTGTTCCAAAAGCTCCGACAGCGACCATTAAAGCTGGCGGAGTAGATACCAGTATCACCATTCCCTACAACACCTCGACCGTTATTTCTTGGTCATCGACCGACGCCGATTCCTGTCTCGTCTCCGGAACCGACTGGACTGGCACTTCAAACGCCGGAGTCTCAACAGGAAATTTGACTTCGACCACAGCCTACACACTAAATTGCAGCGGGCCGGGTGGCGAAGCTTCCGATTCTGTTGTTGTCAACGTAAATCCACCGCCTCCTCCTCCACCGGCAGGAGACACCACCGCTCCGACAGTTTCAATCACCGAACCAACTGCCGGCAGTTCTGTGAGCAAAAGAGTTAAAGTGAGCGCATCCGCAAGCGATGATGTCAAAGTAACAAAAGTGCTTTTCTACATTGATAACAACTTGCTCGGAACCGAAACATCAGCGCCATACATAACTTTTTGGACAACGCAAAAATCAGGTTCCGGTTCGCATACAATTAAGGCCGTCGCCTACGACGCGGCTGGTAATACCGGAACCGCGCAAATCAGCGTTACTGTGAAATAGATCGCGACTTGCGAAAGTACAAAAACAATTACAAAAAACAAGGTAGAACCTTGTTTTTTGTACACCCATCAAACAAAAATACCTCCCGTTTGTACTATAATAGTATCATGAAGAAAATACGGATCGCGGTTATAGGATTATGCCTTACTTTGTTCGTGTCCACGCCACTTTTTATTCACGCGGCGGAGCGTTCGCTATGGCGCGGACTCTCGGGGAACGATGTCACTACGCTTCAAAATCTGCTCATCGCCAAAGGCTATTTGGCTTCCGGTAAAAACACCGGCTATTTCGGATCAATGACCGAAAACGCCTTAAAAAAATTCCAGTGCGATAAAAAGATTGTCTGCGAAACAAATGTTGCTGGGTATGGCATCTACGGGCCGAAAACTCGCGTGGCACTTCAAGGCACGACGGCTTCGGCATCTGTGGACACACCGAATCGATCATTTGAAATCTCCGGTTGGATTCCCTACTGGCGTTCGGCAACCGGCACCACGGATGTTTTGACACACTTGTCGCAACTGACAAGCGTTATGCCGTTTGCGTATTCGGTTAAAAGTGACGGCACACTTGCCGACACCGCTCGCCTCACAGAAGAACCATGGACAAGCTTCATCGCCGAAGCAAAGAAAAATAAAGTTCGAGTGGTGCCAACGGTCATGTGGGGCAACGGCGAAACTATTCATCGAATATTAAGCAATGCCACGACGCGCATCGCGCTTGAAGATGAAATTGCCAATCTCGTAAAAGAAAACGGCTTTGACGGCATTGATATCGACTTTGAAGCCAAGAAACATGAAACGGTAAATTATTTCTCGACCTTCCTTAAAGGCCTCTACCAACGAATGGGCAACAAGTGGGTTTATTGCACCGTCGAGGCCCGCATGCCGCTTTATGATCGCTATCTTCCGGGACAAACGATTCCGCCCGACGCCATGGATTACGCGAACGACTACAAAGAAATGAATAAATACTGCGACCGCATCGAGATCATGGCCTACGACCAAGGTACGGTTAACGTCCGACTCAACAAAGCCCGCTTGGCACCGTATGCACCCGTGGCCGACCCGGGGTGGGTTGAAAACGTTGTCACCTTAGCAATGAAAAGTATTGCAAAAAATAAAATAATAATTGGTGTGCCGACATACGGCTATGAATACACCGTCACGCCGCTCCCGGGTTCTGGATATCAATACAAAGTACTCTGGCCGTTCAACCTGCGTTATGCCACCGACATCGCCGCAAAACTCGGTATTACTCCAACACGCACCAGCGCCGATGAAATCGGTTTTACTTACGACGCAAGGCTCCTCGAACCAGCGCCAGTCGGCACTGATTCCACCTTGACCCAACAGACAATTGTTTCAACGTCGGTTGCAGAAAATAGTGGTTCAGATGTCATGACTGGCCGTCCGTTCAATTTCTTATCATGGAGCGACGCAAAAGCCATCGCGAACAAAGTCGAGATAGCACATCGCCTCGGCGTTCGTGGTATCGCTGTCTTCAAATTCGATGGGGGCGAAGACCCTGGGATGTGGGCAGTATTAAAGTAAAAAAATAGGGCCCATCGAAACAAGACCTCGGTAGGAATGGTTGCAAAAAAGGCGCCTGTGGGACGCCTATCGTTGGTGGGGTACTAATTTGGAGCTGTTTTAATCCTTACCGATATCCACTAACTTAAAGTCACGGAGTACTGAAAGCGGAACTCCTTTGTTTGTACCTTCGCCTCTCGGGGCGGAAGACGGCATTTCCTCTCCATCCGCGGATTTTTGTGAATAAGACATTGAGATGGTTGCGATTGCCACGACATTTCCCCGCCAGTCTAAAAGTGGAGCTCCAGAAGACCCGTAGTCGAGTGCGGCGATGTCCTCTCTATTTCTCATCTCAAAAAGAGCGAAATTTGACCTATTCCCTTTGGCAACGCTTTCTTGAAAGAGAAAACGGCCTTCCGCGAAATGTGCCTTCTTTCCAAAAAAACCGAGACTCTTGAGTCTTTCACCTTTGAGAAGTGGGCTGGTTCGAATTTTCAGTGGCTTGATTTTTTGAACCGGACGCTCGAGTTCAAGGATGGCAATGCCATCCGTGAAAAAACTATGTTCATAATAACTGCGAGCGGATATCTTATCCGTCAAGATCAACTGGCCAGTCGCATCAGGCCGCCACAATTCTATTTCAGACCAATCATTTGATGTTAATCCCATCCCCGAAGCGACATGCCTAGCGGTTACCAAGAATTTTCCGCTCTTGTAAAACCAAGCTGTAGCCGAGATAAATGTTTTTTCTATTTCATTACAATTAACATCTTTGCATTCAAAGCAAACCCTTTTGATGCAAACTGTTGAGTTGGTAAGGCTTTTCGCCCATGTGGTCGTTGCAAAGGATGTTACGAGAATTAAACATAGCGATATCCTGAATCTGGTAGTGTACACAGTTTCCTTTCGAGGTTTGTTATTGGTGTTGTTACTTCTGAAACCACTATATACTTTCTTGGTTTCATGTCAAAAGTTTAGGCGAATGTTTATGGTGAATCGACGAGGTCGACCCTCGTTATGAGAAAATTCGACGGCGGCCAAGATCCGAAGATGCGGGAGGTGTTGAAGTAGAAGAACATTGACTCATTTAGAAAAATGAGTATATTATCCACAGCATCTCAAACGCGAAAGGAAGGCTAAATATGTCTAAAGGTAAATGGTTCTTCTCCTGTGTCAGATTTGACTTCACGGAAAACAACACGGCCGACGCCGAATATGAGGACAAGGTCGAACTCAAAACCTCAAACGAAGATGGAGCCATCATAGAAGCTCAAAAACTTTGGGAAGAGGCTTCCGTGGAGATACGCGAAGAGTGGAACAAGCAAAAATATCCCAAGAATCCACGTGTCTTCTACGAAGTCCAAGGACTACGATTCTAAAAACGGATGCCCGAATGAAACCACCCAACGGAATTGTCCGCGGGCGGTTTTTCTTTTCAAAAGTAGCAACAAGGTTGAACCTCGTTTTTTAAACCTATGCACCAAATTTTTCCAAAAATTGATCGAGGATTATGGGTTCATTTGTTTCAGTAATGTGCCCCGCATTAGGTAATAAAACGATTTGGGTCATAATTTCACTAAACCTTTGTTTGTTCTCTTCAAACGCATCGTATGGATCATTATCGGAAATTATCAAAACAGATTTCGGCAACACCTTCATAATTTTCTCAACGTCTATAGGTGTTTCTATCCACGGTTTTGCAATCATTTTAGTCTCACTATCTTCCAAATTCTCAAGATTAAACCATCCTGCCACAAAGATAGCTCCCCCAACAGGAGTGTTTATCGTCTCTAAATAACGAAGTACCGTCTGGCATCCGATACTGTGACCAACGAAATAAGTTTTTGAGTCTGGCGTCCCAACTACTTCTGAAAGATAGCTCACCCACTTCTCTATGGCAGGCGTGTCTGCGTCAGGCATTTCAGGAGTCAAAACCTCATAACCACGTTGTTCAAGTTCTTTTTTGAGCCATGGTCCCCAATCGTCTAGCGGACCGCCTGACCAACGATGCACAATGATTACTTTTTTCATATTTGTCTCCTTTAATTTCCGCCCAAAGCTGCGGGGCTTGGATTCGAACCAAGATCTTCGCTTTCAGAGAGCGACGAGACTACCATTGCTCAACCCCGCAGCTTTGGAAAGAAATTTAATATTTTCTAAATTACAATAAACTAACTGCCTCGACTTTTTATTAAAAACTAACCTATAACATATACCACGAAAAACTAAAAAATAACAGGATTTTTTATCTCTTGTTGTAGATTCTTAGCCTTTTTCTCCCGAGAGT
>MHRY01000033.1 GCA_001822675.1 Candidatus Taylorbacteria bacterium RIFCSPLOWO2_01_FULL_45_34b | reverse complement strand
ATCAAGAAAAGAGCTTTTTCGCGGAGCAAAATTCACAAGAAGTGATACGATATGAATACTGATTTCGGTAACACTTAATTATTGTCTAACAAGGAAGAAGTAAGTTTTCTCAAAGCTTCTTCGTTGGCTTTGAACACTTCTTTAAGTGCGGTCATTTGATCCATGCCTCCCTTGATTTTTACCTCCGCTTCCTTGGCAATCCGCATCAAAAAATCAGGATCTTTATCCACAATGGCAAGGATTTTTTGTTTCTGCTCTTCCGGCACATTTTTAAGCGCTGGCGCGAGCATATGTTTTAAAAGCATTTTTTGAAACATGGATTTTGTCTTACGATATATCGTAAGAGATGGAGTGTTGTGATTATTCTATATCTGTAAAAATAGAAACTGGGAGCTTGCGAAGAATTCGTGCGGGCGTTACGGGAAGTGTTCCTTCTTCGGCGCGAATTTTCGCCAGTGCCTCACGCTTCCCTTCTCCGGAAATAAACGCGATGCCGAAACTTAAATGTTCGCGCATAAAAGAAAGGGTGGTTGTAATACGAAGCGGAAATTTGCTTTTTGACCCCGCGTCATAGGCAACGACAAAATGTTTTGGATTTTCAAAAAGGCCCACAAAAAGCTCGGGATTTTCAGGGTACGGCATGACGCCGGCAGTATGACCGTCTTCACCAACACCAAATGTCATAATGACCTCACCTTTTGGATTTTCTTCTCTCCAATCTCGAATAATTCCTTCGAATCGCGCCGCCACATCCTCCTTACTTTCATTTCCTTGCGATGTCGAATCAATGGTGTTTACATCTCTCTCTACGGCGTTTTTATAAAATTCTGTTTCCTTCAATTGGAGAAAATTACTGCTCGCCACATCATTTCCAAACCGCTCATCGGAGACACCGAGCGTGATATGCGACCCGAGAAGCGACACATCAATAAAAGGAAACATGTTCATCGAGGAGCCGCCCGTCAAAAGAAGTAAAATTTCTCGCTCGTCATCTCCGTATTTTTTAAGCGCCGCGTTTAATTCTTTCGCGGAGGCTTCGGCCAGGAGTTCTTTTTTAAATGTTTGTAGTTTCATTTTTTTGACTTTTTTCGGTTTATTTTGAGATGGGTTCTAAATTTCTTAAAATCGTGCCCACCAAACTGATTGCGGAGGGCGGAGAGCACTTTGCCAGTGTAACTTGGCGCCGTGGCTGAAGCAACTCGAAACTGAAATGAGCCTTCGATAATTGGCGCGGGGATGCCTAGAGCTTTGGCACTTTTGACCGTCCACTCGCCTTCTCCAGTGTGCGCCACCGCTCCGGAAACATCATCAAGTTCAACTCCAAATTTCTTGAAAGCGCTCTCGAGCCAGCCAACAAGCCGAGACTCGACGACACTTCCCTTATTATAGAGTCGCGCCACTTCTGTAAGATCGGGTTTAAGCGGCGATTTCTTCATAATTGCAAATCCTTCAGAGAGCGCCTGCATCATGCCATACTCAATGCCGTTATGAACCATTTTCACAAAATGTCCCGCCCCGTGCCCTCCCATATATCCAAAACCATCCGGAACCGAAAGATCGGCAAATAAATTTTTAAGCCGGATGAAATCTTTTTTCTCGCCACCAATCATAAGACAAGCGCCGCTACGCGCCCCACTTGGGCCGCCGGAGACGCCAACGTCAAGAAAACGAAAACCAGATTTTGTAACTTTTTTGGCGCGGTGAACTGTCTCTTCAAAAAAACAATTTCCTCCGTCAATAATAGTGTCGCCTTTTGAAAGAAGCGGTAAAAGCTTATCTAGAACTTCGTCAACGCCTTTATGACTGACCATGATCCAAACCAGCCGTGGCGCTGGAAGATTTTTCACCAATTCTGAAAGGGAATCAACAACTTTTTTAACACCAGCTTTTCGGGCGTCTTTCCTGCCCTCGAGGTTGCGATTAAACGCCACAACGCTGTGGCCTTTTTCTTGCATGCGAAGAACCATATTTCGTCCCATTTTTCCTAAACCGATGTAACCGATTTTCAGTTTTTTCATCGTGTCACTGTATCACAATCTTTTGGACTTTACGCAATCTTGGGCATCGTACCTTTTTGATATTTATAAAGCGACGCGGGAGAATCCATCTTGTGCCACAAATTGAGAACCGGCATGACGATTCGCCACTCCTCCATCACTTCTTCTGTTGAAGTAAACAACGTTTGATCGCCTCCTACCGCGTGAAGCAATACTTTTTCGTAGGCATCGAGTGGCTGACTGCCCTCTTTGGAATTTGTCGGTAAGGATTCCACTCGAAATACGATTCTGTTGAGAGATAAGCATTCCGCGCCCGGCGGACACACGCCATGAACCTTGTGTTTAAAATGAACAACAATTTCGACGCGGGATTCCGGTAGGGCTTTGCCGGCTTCAAGCACAAACGGTACGCCTTGCCAACGTGGTGTTGGAAGAGCAAGCACGAGCCGAAAATATGTTTCGGTTTGGGAATTTTTGGCAACACCTTCTTCATCGGAATATCCTTCATATTGAGCGCGAGATGAAACTTCTGTGAGATCTCTGGAGGCGAAAATGAACTTTTTAAGAACTTCGCCTCGCGCTTTCCGCATCGCGGCCGCACCCTTGCCCTTCGGTTCATCCATTGCCGCTAGGGCTGCCATTTCAAGAAGATGGTTCTGGCCCACATCACGAAGTGCCCCAATCGGATCATAAAAATTTCCCCTTCCTTTTACATCGCCTTTTTGAAAAAATTGAACCTCAACTCGCGAAATGTGTTCGTGGTTCCAAACCGCGCCAAACGCACCGTTGGAAAATCGGAGCTTCAAAAAATTCTCGAGACTTTCCTTTGCCAAATAATGATCAATGCGGAAAATTTGCTCCTCTTTGAAAAGCGAGCCTAAAAGCCGATCGAGCACTCGCGCTGTTTCCATATCATTACCAAACGGTTTCTCAACCAAAATTCGGGTCCACCCCGTTAGAGAACCGACGTCTACAGGCGTCGGCAGTCGCCTATGGCGACTTTTCTCTAACGGGGTCCACCCCAATTCCCCACCGCATGGCTTCGTCAACTCTGATGCCGCGAGGTGTTTCAAAATCGTTTCGTAGAAAGAAGGTGGCACAGCAAGATAAAAAAGTTTGTTTGAACATTGGCCGAATGAGTCGTCTATTTTTTGGAGTTGCACAGCTAAACGGCCATAAGTGTCTGGCTCGTCAAAGAACCCTTGATGATATGAAATAATTTTAAAAAAAGAAGTCAATTCTTCCTCCGAAAATGATTTTCCTGTCGAGAGAAAACTGGCAACAAGCTTCCGAAATTCATCGTCTGAAAAAGGCCGGCGGGCTGAAGCGACAATGTGGCACTTTTTGGGTAGTAATTTTTTGCGATGTAAATCAAAAAGAGCTGGAAACAGTTTTTTCTCAGCCAAGTCCCCTGTCGCGCCGAAAATGACAAAAATGGTTGGGGCTTCTGCTGTGTTTCCGTTTGAAATCTGCGGTTTCTCCATAATTTTTAATTCTAACACAAATGAAAAGCCCCGCCCTGTCGAATGACTGGGCGGGGCTCGGGACTGGTGGAAGAAACGATTACTTGGAAACGCTCGCGGCGGAGGCCTGCCTCAGAGCTTTGTCTTTGAAGGTCGCCGGTGGCTTGGGTGCGTACTTGATATATTCGGCGAATTTCATTGAATCGTTGATCTTCAGAGGCAACTTCTCCCTTTTGAGCAACTCTGGCTGGCCCGCGGCAGCTTGATTGTACTGGCCGATGAGTCGCGCCCGCCGTGCCTTCAGATCGCTGGGACTGGAACCTTTATCGGCAGCGTCAATCTTGGCGATACGCCCGAGCTGGGCCTGAAACCAAGGAACATCCTTGACGCTGGCACTGGCAGGTGTAGCTTTCTGGTCAGGCTTCTGCTGGTCCGACGTGACCGCAGCGGCCGCCAACGGGATCGCATCATTCGACTTGAGAACCCTCAAGTTCTGCGGCGTAGCAGGCGCGGGAGCTGGCGGATCAGCGGCGAACGCGGTGGTAAATAAGCAAGCAATTAGACCGAACAGTGCGGGTAGGAGGAACTTCCTTTTCATCGTTTTTTCCTTTGTTTTATTGGTTTTTTGTGTTTTTGTACCTTATCAGCCATCCCGTCCAAGACAGGCGCCAATAATGGCCATATTACATACCCCTTAAAATTTGTCTAGTTTGTGGACCTAGGGGGAATCGCCCGCGAGTAAATTTTTGCCGCCGCAAAAATTTCTCTGGGCACCAACTCGCTTGTTTTTTCTGGTGAAAAAACATAGCTCCGTTGTGCAATTCCCCCGCTCGAAGCAAGCAGTTGCCTCGCTTAGCCCCACAAAATTCGTGGACTCATTTTGTGTGGACCTAGGGGGAATCGCACCCCCGCCTCGTCAATGCGAATGACGCGTCGTACTACTAGACTATAGGCCCGATAATGTTGCGAAAATTGGAATCGAGATTTGGCCTCGACTAAAAGCTCGCCGTCGCTCGCTTTTGTCTGGCCACCGCCTCGCCATCTCGCGTGCTCGCTCGATATGGCTCCGGCGTTCAAATCTCGGCCGCAAACCAAGTAGTTGGCTTGCTCACCCGACAAGAAAAAACACTTTAGTGTTTTTTCTTGTCGGGATGCCGAGATTTGAACTCGGACCCTACGAATTTCTTATGGAAATTCCCGCGGAAGCATAACATGCTTCCGGTCAATTCCATCGTCGGGGTGCCGAGATTTGAACTCGGACTGCACGAACCCGAATCGTGTATACTACCGTTATATTACACCCCGACGATGGTATTGACCCCAAATCGTAGATACTACCGTTATACTACATCCCGTTTTTTTACATACCCCTCGGTGGACGATACTGGGATCGAACCAGTGACCTTGCGAATGTGAATCGCACGCTCTAACCAGCTGAGCTAATCGTCCACGAAATTTTCAAATATCGCAATATCTCATTATACATATTCGAATTAAATGTGCCACGACAAAAACTTCCCCGCGGAGTACTTTTTTTGTATACTTGAATTTCCTTCGTATAGAGGGCCTATAGTAAAATGGTATTACGCGCCCATGGCATGGGCGAAGCGCCGGTCCGATTCCGGCTAGGTCCACAAATTTGATTTGCCGAAGAAGTTGCCTCGGCGCTGTTCACAATGACATGGAATATTTTTTGACACAGGATTTAGCAAAACTGTGCTAAAATTATTTTAATGGAAGG
>MHRY01000032.1 GCA_001822675.1 Candidatus Taylorbacteria bacterium RIFCSPLOWO2_01_FULL_45_34b | reverse complement strand
GAAAAGAGCTTTTTCGCGGAGCAAAATTCACAAGAAGTGATACGATATGAATACTGATTTCGGTAACACTTAATTATTGTCTAACAAGCCTTAATTGAATCTTGAAACACCTCAAAAACTTTGAAAAAATTGACGTAAGCGGAATTTTATATAGACTGAAGAGGGAATCAACCATGGTAAAAATCCAGACAAATAAGGTTACTCTGCACAAAAAGAGAAAATATGAAAAAAGCTAGAAAACGCCAATTGCGACCACTGGTACTGTCGAAAGCTGAAATCCAAAAATTAACGGGCGAGGCTGTGGCATTTACCAAAGAACGACTTCGTCGCTCCAGAATATTAGGCCGAGGATCTTCCTAATAATCTGAAACTGGCAAGCGTCGTTACCTTCAACCCCACAAAAAACCGCTTGGTTCGCCTAGCGGTTTTTTCTTTTTCCATCTCTTACGATATATCGTAAGAGATGGAAAGTTTATAGATAAAAGACGTGGCAGTCAGATCGCTAAGTTTCTAAATCATGACTCTTGAATCTTGAACCCTGCATCCACTTTTAGATTCCACTCCGCAGTAACAGCGTCTTTATCGTCTGGAGCGCGATTTTTAAATCCAAAAAGACAGAGCGGTTTTATGGCGGTCGGGTCGCCAAGCACCAAAATTTTAAATTTTCAACAAATCTCAAAAACGGAAATGTTTCGCTCCTACAATGGTTATAGATTATGGCTGCTGTAGCTGCTGCAGAAAAAAGAAAGGCCACTACACTATGATAAACTTTGCCACAGATACTCAACGCGGAGAATTGAGGATTAGATGCCCATCGGTTGAAGTGTATCCTGGACACAAGGAGGAAAAGGATGCACTAGCACTCATCGAGTACTGCGTCGAAGAAGGAAGGCTGGACACTTTAGCCTCAACGATTCGTGAAAAATATCCGAAAGTATTCGAAACTCACGAAAAAATGATTTCTGCGCTCCTCTCTGTGCTGAAGTCTCGGTTAAACTTACGTGTACGGTCGAAAACTCATGACCATGGTTTCCGCGGCTATGATTGCAACTTAGTCCTTTCTCTGTAAACAAACTTCAACCCCACAAAAAACCGCATGGTTCGCCCAGCGGTTTTTTCTTTTTTGTCCGCGTTCGTTCTGCGTAGATCCGCGTCTTAAATACCACTCCGAAGTAACAGCGTCTTTATCGTCTGGAGCGCGATTTTTAAATCCAAGAAGACCGAGCGGTTTTTTATGTAATACAAGTCGTAGGAAAGTTTGTTTTTTGTTTTGGCGACATCAGTGCCATGATGCGGGTGTTCACCATAAATCTGCGCCCAGCCGGACAGCCCCGGTTTGATCAAGTGACGAATACCGTAGTACGGAACTTGTTTTTCGTATAGAGAAACCGGCTCCGGAAATTCCGGCCGCGGACCGATAAGGGAAATGTCGCCGAAAAGCACGTTCCATAACTGCGGCAGTTCATCAATGCGGGATTGACGGAGAAAACTTCCGACTCGCGTTGTTTGATTTACAACCCCCTCTTGCCATCGCCCGCCATCGTTGGCAATCTGCATCGTCCTAAATTTATACAATTTTATGAGTTTGTTATTCCTACCAACTCGCTCTTGAATGCTAAAGACCTTTCCTCCATCATCAAGTTTGATAGCAACGTACACAAATGGGTAGACAATGAGCGACACTACTCCGAGCAGAAACGAAATCGAAATATCCATAACACGTTTCAGAAAATCATACGCAGATTTTGGAGCCAGCGAAATATTTTCCAGAAACCAGCTGTAACCGACAAGCGAAAGCGGAATCCGGTCAAAAATGTCCTCGTATATTTTATGCATTTCAATGAAACGGATGCTCGAAAAGATAAGGGTATAGAGGTGGGGCAAGAGTGGCAGAACTTTTTCATTTCGAAGATCGATAGCAATGATAGAAATATCTTTGCTGTAAATTCGATTCGTCACTTCTTCCTTAAGATCAACTTGGCTTATGTGGTTTAAATCAATTGATGAAACAAATTTCAAATCGTAACGAGAATTATTATTTACCTCATCAAGAAGTTCTTGCATTTCATTACCGCTACCGATAAGTGCCGCCTTTTGTTTTTTACGCGTACCGACAAAAGCGTAACCATACATACGCCAGAGCGTAATAAGCACAAAAGAAATGAGGAGGTAGATAAAAAGATTTCGCTTCGGCGCGATGCCCGTCCACGGCGCTAAATAGAAAAAAGACACTGCGAGTGCGCTCCCCACGAGTTCGGCTTTTAATATCGTCTTTGGAAGATGATTTTGCAGAAGAAGTGTGTGCTTCTCGTAGAGGCCAGCAATGAAAAAAACTGCGATAAAAAGAAGGGTCAAGAAAAAGAAAGGTACCCAGTGTAAAGAAAATAGGTCTAATGAGGGCAGTGCGCCATAGCGGACAACAAGTGTAATCCACAAAGACAACATGAAAAAAAGCATGTCTCCGACAAGCAGAATCAGCCGTTCTTTTCTATTCAAAAAATGCATAGAATAGCTTTATACTACACTAAAAAGACCTTATTTCAACTCGCCTCTCTGACCCATATCCTTTCTCACAGAGTATGGTATCGTTACTTGTAACAACTGGCCAAAAAGGAATGTTTCCTTAAGAATCTACGCAATAATGCTGAAAAAAACAAAAATCTTGTACGTCGTCACCAAAAGCAACTGGGGCGGAGCACAGCGGTATGTCTTTGATCTGGCCACTTCCCTGCCAAAAGACGAGTTTGACGTGGCGGTTGCACTTGGCGGAACGGGAGAAAAAAATGCCCCAACCGGCACGCTCGACAGTCGCCTGAAAGAAAAAAATATCCGCACCATTTTTGTGCGTTCGTTTATGCGCGATATTTCTGTATTCAAAGAATTCGCGGCACTCTCTGAATTAATTACGCTTTTTCGCAAAGAGAAGCCGGATATCGTGCATTTGAATAGTTCAAAAGCTGGCGGCATCGGCGCACTCGCCGCTCGCATCGCGCGAGTGCCTAAAATTATTTTTACAATTCACGGACTTCCCTATGATGAAAAAAGGGGTCTGCTGTGGCGCAAAGCGGCATTTGCAGGCACCTGGATCACTTGTATATTGTGTCATGCGGTTATTACCATCACAAAAGATAATCACGCTCGTGTGCGTGGAAGCTATCTTATTTATAACGGCATAGCTCCACTAACACTCGGTTCGGGAGAAAAAATCCGAAACGCTTTTCCAAACGGCGTTGCTATCACAGGCACAATAGGTGAACTTAATAAAAACAAAAATCAACAAGCTCTTATCGAACAAGCAAAAAATAATCCTAACATGTATGTGGCAATCGTTGGCGAGGGAGAGAAACGCGGGGCATTAGAAGCAAAAATCAAAAAATATAATCTGGGTGATCGCGTCAAACTCTTCGGCTTTATACCCGCGAGCGAAGTGCTTCGCGGATTCGATGTGTTTGCCCTGCCATCTAAGAAAGAGGGTCTGCCCTACGTTCTGCTTGAAGCAAAAATGGCAGGACTACCTATCGTGGCGAATCGCGTAGGCGGTGTCGGTGAAATAGAAGATAAAGATTTGAAAGAATTTTCTTTAGATAAAATGATTCGAGAAACTATTTCTCTCTACCAAAGTAAAAATATGACTTAAAAGAAAACCGCGCCGCTTAAGTGACACGGTTTAGTTCGGGAAAATTCAAATCCAAATCCTCCATAATTTTTACCCCAAACTTTTTGATGATAAGCTGAGTCCTGGGAGAACCGTAATCGAGAATTTTAACCCCACTATTTAAGCAAAAGTTGCGGGTTTCGGAAAAATGATGACTATCACTCATAGCCCCTCTATCGGTAGCGTTATGGATACAACGCCAAAACTTTACATAATCACACTGAATCAATTCCCCCCGTTTCTGAAAGTTGATGAGACCAAGCAAAGAAAAGAATGTCGGCTGAAGAAATTGATGTTTTGTGTTTTTATAAAAGCGGTATTCTCGCCAGTTATCAAGTATACCCTTATACAAGCACCAGCCAATACCCCACCACACTTCTTCATCCCAAGTTTCTTTGTTGTGTAGCCTCTTTCTCTCTGTGAATATGGTTTTAACACCAACTCGTAACCTCACAATCGGAACCTTCACGACTAGATTGGGAAACAAACTGGAAATTAAAATAATTCGGCTTGTCCCTTTTCGTATTTCAATTTTCCTAAGATTTGACACAACCATCTCTCCTCCTTCCTACTTTCTGAGCTAAAATCTACTACTTCACTTCCTGAATGTCAAACTGCTTAGCCATGAAACCTTGTTGCAAAATTTCGGGGCTTCTTTATTCCTAATTCATAATTCTTAATTTGTAATTCCTAATTTTCACTCCACCCCCACAAACTCGTTTCGGATGGCATCTTTGTGAAAAGTTTTTCGATATTTTCGCATACCCATAAGAATGCCGAGCGCGCTCCATTCGGCAAGGAGATGCGATCCACCGTAACTCATGAAAGGCACAGTCGTACCTGTAACCGGCAAAAGACCGATATTCATGCCGATGTGGATGAGAAAGTGACTCATAAAAAAACAAGCCACACCAACTCCAAAGAGAATCTCGAAATTTGTTGAACCGTGAAGCGCGTTATCGAGAATTCGCCAAAAAACTACGCCATATAAAGCAAAAAGTAAGAGCACACCGACAAACCCCCACTCTTCGGCAAAAGCGGCAAATATAAAATCGGTTTCATATTCCGGTAAGAATTTAAGCCGCGATTGCGTGCCATAACCCACTCCCTTACCAAAAAACTGTCCCGAACCGACCGCGATCGTTGATTGATACGCGTTATAACCAGTCCCTTGAATATCCGCGAGCGGGTGGATGAAATTCAAAATACGCTGTTTCTGATAATCTTTAAAAACAAAAGACCACAGAAAGAGCGAGGAAAAAAGTATGACGCACAAAACCCCGAGGAGGTGTTTCTTAGAAATACCGGAGACAAGCACCATGCCAAACCAGATAGAAATGAGAATTATTGCTGAACCAAAATCCGGCTGGAGTAAAACCAAAAAAGCCAAAATGCCGGTGTAGAGAGCGGAAATGAAAATATGCCGAAAGTGAGCAATTTCAATGTGCCGCCTAGAAAAATATTTTGACAAAAGTAAGATGAGCACTAATTTCGCGCCATCAACAGGTTGAAAAGAAAACTGGCCAAAATCAAACCGGCTCTGCGCGCCCTTAACAACCGCACCGGCAATGAAAAGAAGTCCGAGAATAAGACAAGTGAAGATAAAAAGTGACGTAATAACTTTTGTCCTTCGAAAAAATCTGAAATCGACAAAACTCAAAACAAAAAAAACTACGAGCGAGATACAGAACCAGAGAAACTGTTTTTCAAACAATTGACTGTCGCCCCGGAACGAATTCATCGTCGCCAATCCGGCAAACACAATCGGCACAACCGCGACAAAAAGAATCCAATCGATGCCAGATCGGAGTTCGAAAAAAAGAGCGCTTACTATTTCGAAAAGACGTGGAAAAAACTTTGTACTCATTAAAGGAATTTAGCCGAAAAGAGTCTAGAACCCATCTTAAAATAAATGGCTAAAACAAACAACAGAATTTCGAGGCAAAAACAGAGGACGAGGAAGAAGACGTACTACCCGTCTGAGCGACTGACGAAACTCTGTTTTTGACCGATATTCTGTTGTTTGATAGCCAAATGATTTTCTCATGTTTTTATTGATTTATTTTGAGATGGGTTCTAGAAGTGAATTCCGGGGTAGAGTTTTGGGATAATATCAATTCGAGCCACTGGACTCTCGAAAGCCTCCCGCCACGTGAACGCAAGATCTCCGAGAGATTCTCGTCCGAGTGTGTCGAGCACTGTCTTTGAAGCCGCGAGAGCGTTACCATCAAAACCAAACAAAATCGCAACCACCTCGACATTCGAAAGAGAGACCCGAGAGGTGTTTTCTAGGGTTACAAAAAGTCGTGGGGTCTTGCTTTCAATATCAAGTCTTTGACTCTTTACTTTAATAAGTGGTTCCTCCTTACCTTTATAGCTTTTCCACTTCAAAGCTTCGGTTATGTTAAACGTCACGCGAATCGGCACCCTTTCCCCTGTCATAATGCCCGTCTCGAAAATCGGGGTTACTTTTTTGGGCGGGAAAAAAGTACTGCCCTTCCTCTCGGCAATCATGACATTTTTTTCGTCATACAATCGAAAAACATAAGAAAGGTTTTCTGATCCAGAATACAGATTTGGATTCTCGACGTACGCCACAACATTGTATATTCCCAATCCGACGCGAAAGAAACGTTGCCAAAGTGAGAGGGGTGGTAGCGTATCAGTCTGACACAAGAGCGGACATTTGCCACCGCAATCAATCCCCGCTTCCCCGCCGTTCTTTATACCGTCAAAACAGGTTGGTTTGTGATAAAAAATAAAAAAAAGAGGAACGGCAACAAGAATAATGACGCAAGCCAAAAATCCACCGAGATATGTTAATTTTCTTTTTGTCGCCCATGATGCCATACAGAGTATAAGTATAAAGCCCCGACGTTTTTGCCGCAAGAAGTCGAGGTCCCGACCCATTTTCTTCTTGGCCCGAAACGTACCGTTTCGGTACGGGCAGGCTTCTCTGCCCGCCCGTCTAAATTTTGAACTTGAACACAAAGTCCCTGGCACTTACCTACTCTTCCACCACGAAGGTGGTACCATCGGCGCTAAGAGGCTTAACTTCTCTGTTCGGAATGGGAAGAGGTGTTGCCCTCTCGCCAAAGCACCAGAGACTTTATGTTCAAAATTTTTGGCGGGTGAAGAATGGGAAGAGATGTTTCCCTACCGTCAAACCACCAGATCACAAAGTTCAATTTGAGTGTATTGAAGACTAGATACTGGGCTCCAACAAAAAAATGTTGGAGTTGTAACCAGAGGCAAGGACTCGAACCTGCAACTAACCGATTAATTATCGGTTGCTTTACCGTTGAGCTACTCTGGTACCAAAAAGTCTAGAAAAAAGAGCTGTGCCGAGGGGTTGGGTAACCAAACCAAACCACCCCCCGGCACTCTGGATTGGGAAGTCACGATACTCACCAATACCCAGAATCTAATTTTCAATAAATTTTTTATGACAAGTAAAAGTACAAGAAACAAACACGTGATTTTCAAATTTCCTAATAGGAACATCGACAATTAGTACTCCTCGGCTAAAGAGATTACTCTCTGTACACCTAGAGCCTATCAACGTAGTAGTCTACTACGAGTCTATAACGATTCCTTATCTTGGGGACGGCTTCTCTCTTAGATGCTTTCAGAGATTATCCGTTCCGGACTTAGCTACTCTGCGATGCCCTTGGCAGGACAGCAGACACACCAGTGGTCCGTTCAACTCGGTCCTCTCGTCACCTTGCTTCGCAAACGCGGAACTACGCCGACTTGACGCAGACCTACGCGGAAACAATTTTCCTCTATCGCTAAAGGTGTAGACTATATCTTCATCCTTCTCTTACGATATATCGTAAGAGAGTGGGACGTTGGCGTATTATGAAAGTGTGATCTTAATGTCTCGCACTAAAGCATCTCTCATCTCGTCCTTTCGGACTCAGTCGTTACGGGGTTAATTGCCCATCAGAATGGGCACGCTGACTTACGCAGAACGAACGCTGACCTCGCAGAAAAGAATTTCTTCTTTCCGCGTTGGTCTGCGTAAAATCCGCGACTGTCCGCGTGTCGGTGGCTTTGCACCGACAACAACTTCCCACGGTATTAACTTCAACACATTTGTCGAACGCTGTGGACCGCACAGCCTTTCGAGCATTAAAGCCTCCACCGTTATTAGCCACATTGTCACCCGCGATTACTCGCGGGAGTAGCAAAATTTTACTAGAATTAACTCCCCTCAAGAATCAACGCCTGCAGTAGATAGGAGACCAACCTGTCTCGCGCATGATACCACTTATTACTAAGTGCATTGGACTATATCTTAATCCTAAAATTTAGGATTGTTGACGTGTAGTCTCTACAATTTCCACGAACCTTGTTAGAAAGGGGGAACTTGCGTTCCCTTGTAACCAAAAAGAACTCAAGCATTGGCGACTCGTTTACGAGCAGCCATGTAACCCAGCAAAACATCAACCCACGTTGAATCGAAAACGATACCCGTGGTTGGTTTTTTGGATTTACGAAACTTTTTCTGTTTTTTTGTTTTCATTTTTAATCCCTTCTAACAAGATTCGTGAAATATCTCGGTATTGTCCCTTCCGCGTTTTTCTGCGTTTGTTCCGCGTCTTTAGGATTCCACCGATATAAGTCAACTTGTTCCAGCGTCACTTTTTGGTTACAAGGTTCGACCTTGGATCAGGAGAAAGGTCGAACCTTAACTCCCAACCAAAAAGTGACGCTGGACCGCCGCGATATGATTATTCCTATTCCCAACTTTTCGGTTGGGATTCTCGATTCGCTTTAGGCGAATCGGAACTAATTATTTTTTTATAAACGAAAACTCGATACTATTCATTGTCTGGATTCAGACTGTACTCCGACCGATATTGATAAAATAAATCTTATCTGTCGTAGTACGGTCTGAACCCAGCTCACGTAACATTTTAATTGGCGAACAGCCAAACCCTTGGAAGCTCTTATTTGTTATCTCGCGTTACCGCGAGGATCAGACTATTCCATCACCGTTTCGTTCCTTGTCGCCAAAGAAGAATTAGGTGCAAGCCGTGTGATACTCCGCCGAAGCGGACATATCTCATGCTATACCAAAATTATAGCAATCAGTCGTTAGAGGAGACATGTGTTTTGATCATTGTCACAAAGTTTTTACGCCGATTTTTGGATCTAACGTTAAACCGAGACAATGTATCCGCAAGATAAGCATTTTTTAGAAGATCTTGTTTTGTTATGATTGCTCTTTTTAAAATTTTAAGCGCAATCGTAATTTGATTTTTTTTCAGTCTACTATAAGGCTGAATGTACTCGAGAATATATTTCGCATGATTTTTATCTCTAATAATCCAATCATGCGTTGTGTACTCTGTGCCAGCCCTATTCGAGCTTACACAGCCCACCTTTAACTCTCGAGCAAGATCTTTTAGTACCCGATTTTCTTTCTGAGTGATTTTTATTTCAACCCGTACTCGAAAACCGAATTTTTTCTCGCTGTGACGCTCAATTGTTGCCATTATGCAACCATCGCCGTCAACGAAACCCGCGAGATATGCTCGCTTTGCTTCAACACATATCTTTCCTACGGCGCTAGCCTTCATGTGTGTAATTATACTACACCTGGGACCTGCGAGAAACTTCGTAGGTCACATGAATAAGCCTCCACCGTATTGAGCTTGTTTAACCCGCCTGCCAAAGCTATTGATTTCAAAATGAAATAATTTTGTCTTAGGCAAACGAGTCCCTTACACCGCGTATTACAAAAATATGGCAATAGCGGGCAGGTTACTCCGACGTTTCCGTCGGAGAGAGAAGGTATGTTTTCTCCACCTCCAGGATATGTTGAGCCGACATCGTATACTTCTCCATTATTACTAATGGTATGGACTATATCTTCTTCCTTCCCGCCTAAGGCGGATGAGGAGTTGGCGTGTTAGCCCAGAAATGTATTCTGGACTCCGACCAAAATGGTCAAGTCTCTACAGGGTTTATCCTGCACTGAAAGAAGGCGCGAATCTGAACTAACAAATTCGCTTGGTAGACATGCCTGGAGTTGCACCAGAACCACTGCCAAGGTGGCTGTACTTCTCAAAGAGCTCTTTGTCTACCTTCTTTCAGTGCAAGAAAAACTTCCCACGGTATTGCCCGCACGTACTTTACTAGTACGGGTTCCACCGTTATAAGCCAATATTTTAATTCTGACACAAAGGGTTCAACTCCTATGTTTGTGCCAAAAGTGCTAATGCGATTTCTCGCATGGCGCCCCGAATTGAGGTGCCGAACTCCGCCGTCGATATGGACTCTTAGGCGGAACTAGCCTGTTATCCCTAGAGTAGCTTTTATCCGATAATCTCCGGCCGCCTCTAACACGGACCGTCGGTTCACTATGCCCCGCTTTCGCGTCTGTTTGGCACGTACGCCTCACAGTTAAGCTCTCTTATGCCATTGCACTATCGGCACGGTTTCCATTCGCGCCTAGAGAACCTTAATGGACTCCTCCGTTACTCTTTAGGCAAGTCTGTTGCAACTTGGAGGCCTCGCCTCCAAGTGGACAAGTCATTTCTGCTTGTCTCTTCACGTCGCCGTGAAGATCGGACTATATCATCATCCATTTTCATGGACGGTTAACGTTTAGTCTCTGAGGAAGATCTTTCTCTTTTTGATTCATTGAGAATTTGTTCCATTGTACTATCTAAATCACTCTTGAACTGTAATAATTTTTGATCAACTTCCTTCATCTGATGTCTATCCATATGCTTATCTGATTTACCTATACTCACTTCATCTTTTAGAAGTAATAGATAGTTTTCTAGAACACCTATGTGTTCTAACATTTTTGATTTTATAGTTTCAAGATCTTCCTGCTGGTTGTCTGCACCATGAACTTTTTCACTTGGATTTGGCATAATAATTAGGTTAATTTATAACAAAAACTATTATATCAAAACCAAGTAGTTCTGGCTACACCAGATTTTCCAGCATATAGTTAACTTTTCGATCGCGATTACTCGCGAAAGTCCCCCTATAATTTATTTGTTTTGAAGTGGATAAAACTTCCGGAGGCGCCATAGTTTGGAGACACAAACAATTCGGACTTCCGCGTGTTCCGCGTTCGTTCCGCATAGTTCTGCGTCCCCAAGGATAGCGCCCCACTAAAACTACCCGCCAGATAGTGTCCCCCGTCGTTTTTGCCGTCGGGGTTAGAAAATATATTTCGAAAGAACGGTGTTTCATCGTCGACTCCATCTATCCCGAAAGATAAACTTCAAAGTCTACCGTCTACGCTACGCAGACAAAACATAGTTTCACTATCAAGTTGTAGTAAAGCTTCTAGGGTCTTTTCGTCTAACTGCAGGTAACCGGCATCTTCACCGGTATTGTATTTTCACCGAGCTGTTCTCCGAGACAGTTGCCCAGTCGTTACACTATTCGTGCGCGTCGGAACTTACCCGACAAGGAATTTCGCTCTTCTATTCCCCGAAGAAGGACCATATCTTATTCCACGCAAATGGAATCACGGCGTATGGCCTCTCATATGAGCCGTGTTACTTGATCATCCACGCCTTACGGCATGGAGAGGTAGCTTTTTTATTAGTGTATTGATTTAACGTTTATCATAAACTCCGAACGTAACAGTCCTAATCATCCGCAACACTTTAAAATAAAATGTTGCGAACCTTAGGACCGTTATAGTTACGGCCGACATTCACCAGGGCTTACAACAATCACCATGAGCATCACTTTAATTTCAACAAGGTTCGATCTTTTTTAAGATCCAAGGTCGAACCTTAAATTCTTGAAATCAAAGTGATGCTCACAACATCGTTGTTTGACCTTCTGGCATTGGTCAAGTGTCACCCCCTATACATCCTCTTACGAGTTCGCAGGGAGCTGTGTTTTTGATAAACAGTCGCCAGGCATACTTTAGCTGCGGCCCCAGCCTTGCGGCGGGGCAGGCCTTATACCGAAGGTACGGCCACTTTTTTGCCGAGTTCCTTGGAGAACCTTCACTCGTTCACCTTGCTCTACTCGAGCTGACCACCTGTGTCGGTGTGCGGTACGGTTTTTGTAAAATTATGCTTAGAGAATTTTCTTGGAAGCCCGCTTTACGAAATTTCCTTCGACGAATCTCCGAATTTTCGCTTCGCTTGGAATCGCAATTAAATGCAGGACCCCGGATTTACCTAGGATCCGTCCTCACGCTACAAACGCAAATCCAATAATGCGCTTCGTATACTAGACTCCGTCCTCCCATCGCATTTTACAAAAGTCACGGAATATTAACCGTGTGTCCATCGCCTACGGTTTTCACCATCGGCTTAGGCCCGACTAACCCCTCTCTGACAATCATTGAGAGGGAAACCTTGGTCTTTCGGTGTTCCAGTTTCTCACTGGAATTGTGGTTACTTGTGCCAACATTCTTACTTCCAAACGCTCCAGAGTGGGTCACCCCTTCTCCTTCACAGCAGATTGGAATACTCTCCTACCGCTTGAAAACTTCATTGAGGAGGTGACAATCACGTGGGTTTCGATCCCACTTCTCCCCACTTACATGAGACGCATTTCCATTATGCTATTAGATTGTCACCAAAAATAATTAAAGAACAAATCCTCAATGAAGTTTTCAAGCCCTCAGTTTCGGTACTATGCTTAGCCCCGATTATCTTCGGCGCAGAATTTCTTAATAAGTGAGCTGTTACGCTATCTTTAAAGGATGGCTGCTTCTAAGCCTACCTCCTCATTGTCTTCGAAACTCCACCACCTTGTGATGCACTTAGCATAGATTTAGGGACCTTAACTGGAGATCAAGGGCTGTTTCCCTTTTGACGAGTGGAGCTTAGCCCCCACCGTCTAACTGCCGCGCTATTCACCCGCCCAACTTTATCACCGAAAATCTGATTGTGTTAAAAGAAGTTTTGTACATAAAATTTTCATTTATCACTTCTCAAATGTTCGGGAATAAAGTTGAGCGGGCAAGCTTCTGGTATTCGGAGTTTGATAGGTTTCGCGATCTTTCGACCTGTCGAGACCTTCCAGTGCTCTACCCCCAGAAGAAACACACGACGCTAGCCCAAAAGCTATTTCGGAGAGAACCAGCTATTACCAAGTTCGATTAGCTTTTCACTTCTTACCCCAGGTCATCCGATAGTATTGCACGGCTAACCAGTTCGGGCCTTCCTCTCGATTTCTCGAGAGTTCACCCTGCCCAGGGCAAGCTCACTTGGCTTCGGGTCTGATCTATACGACTTCACCCGCCCAACTTTATCACCGAAAATCTGATTATGTTAAAAGAAGTTTTGTACTTAAAAATTTCATTTATCACTGCTCAAGTGTTCTGGGATAAAGTTGGGCGGGCAGGCGCGCTATTCACACTCGGTTTCCCTATGGCTCCACCCTTTATTGGGGCTTAGCCTGCGCCGTCTAGATCAACTCGTTGGCTCATTCTTCAATAGGCACGCCATGACGGACAGCACGCTAAGCGCGATGCAAATTTAAAATTATCAATTTCCAATTTTCAATGAATGTATCAATGACTTAATTTTTAAACATTAAGAAATTGAAAATTATTTGAAAATTAAAAATTGTAAATTGAAAACTCACATTGTACTCAATGTGCTGCCCGCTCTGACTCCTTGTAGGCATATGGTTTCAGGTCTATTTCACCGCCCTTACCGGGCTGCTTTTCACCTTTCCCTCACGGTACTAGTTCACTATCGATCTCCAAAAGTATTTAGCCTTACCGGTTAGTTCCGGCAGATTCCCCCGAGCCATTCGTGTCTCGAGGTACTCAAGAATAGCAACAAAAGAGATATGTTATTTTCACTTACAGGACTATTACCTCCTTGGGTAGAGCTTTCCAGCTCTTTCAGTTAACAACATATTTTGTAACTCTTCTCGTTTAATAAAAAACGACGTTGCTACCTTACAACCCCGAACTCTAAATTTTAATTTCAACAAGGTTCGACCTTTCTTCAGATCCAAGGTCGAACCTTGGGATCCTTGAAATTAAAATTTAGAGTTCGGTTTGGGCTCTTTCCTTTTCGCTCGCCGCTACTTAGGAAATAACTATTGTTCTATTTTCCACCAGGTACTGAAATGTTTTACTTCCCTGGGTGCGCTCGCGCGCAGCGCGGAACACGACACTAATTACGAATTGGGGACGAATAACACGAATAAACTTCTTCCATTCGCGTCATTCGCATGAATTCGTGGATTGGTGTCGCACTCTGTGCTGCGCACGTCTCGTGCAAAGCACGAGGGGTTTCCCCATTCGGACATCTCCGGATCAAAGGTTGCTAGGCACCTCCCCGAAGCGTATCGCCGCCAGCTCGCGTCCTTCATCGCCTTTTGGAGTCAAGGCATCCACCATACGCCCTTCAAATTCCTATTAGGAAATTTGAAAACCACACATGTTTTTTCTTACTTTTTTACTTTAACTTACCTGTCATTCCGCCCGCATCACGCTAAGCGCGATGCAAATTTAAAATTATCAATTTCCAATTTTCAATGAATGATTCAATGACTTAATTTTTAAACATTAAGAAATTGAAAATTATTTGAAAATTAAAAATTTTAAATTGAAAATTCACATTGTACTCAATGTGATGCGGACGGATTTGCAGATGTACGATCTAACGTACATCCGCCCCATCTCCGACAATCGAAAAGACCCTATGATTGGGTTTTCTGTCGGGATGGAATTTCATTGTCAAAGTGACAATCGTCCGGATAAATAAAAACCGCTTTTCAAAGCGGCAATTAAGATAATAGCGAAAGGCCAGCTATCTTTTCCGCTTTGAATTTAGGTTAGTAATCAACATATTCAGATGTACGGATAAGTATATGCATATCCAAAAAGATGTCAACAAGAAGGAACCCGTTTTTGCATTCTTCTCACAAAAACACCGCCCCGCAAAAAAGCGGGGTGGTGTTTTGAGAGTCTCAAATACAGGGAAATTAGTCGTTCCTTTTGATTTCACCTCGAAATTTTTCGATATAGCGGGCGGCGGCATCTTGACCACCAAGACCAAATGAGAGGCCGAAAGCCAAAGAAAGAGCCACAATAACACCCGTGAAGAAGGTCTGAATGAATTGTGTTGCGATACCAAGCTGTAAAAGGGCGGCGAGCAAGGCAAAGATCCAAATAGCCCACTTGGTAACGGAACCGAGGAAATTGGCTGAAGTAATCCCAGCCGCCTTGGCCGCGCCGACAACCAACTTTTGCATGGCATCGGCAATAACTACTGCCACAAGAAGCATGAGCACCGCGATAATCACTTGCGGCAAGTAGAGAAGCACCACTTGCTGGAGAAAGATATTGACTTGCGTCAAACCAAGCACATCAAGTGAAGCTACCAAGAAAACGATAACGATAAACCATTTGACCAGTCCTCCCACAAAAGCGCCGGAGTCAAGCTCAAAACCCGCTTTGTTAAGAGCGTCTTCGACTTTGGCAGTTTTAAGAAGACTATCAAGTTTAACCGACTTAATAATTTGAGAGACGGCTTTGTCAATGACCATAGCCACCACCCAGCCAATAATGAAAATGATGAGAGCAATTACCAGCTTAGGCAAAAAGCCCGCTACTCCAAGCCAGATGTCTTGAAACGATCCTTGGAGCACCTCACTCCACGTTGTAAGAGTCATACGTGATAAAACAATTAGTAACACTAGTAAAACCAGGTTAAACGACAATTACCCTGGCAATTTCTACCTATAATAATACCATTTCTCAAGGCTTTTTTTTGACCTTTGTGGATAAGTCCGTCAAGGCATGCTACGGCCGCAAACCCAGTCTATCGAGCAGTTTTTGGTGCGGGTACTCTAAAATATCCCGAATAAGTTTGTCAGAAATACTCAAGCGATACTGAAAATCGGGTGTTTCCAAAAAAGCATACCGCAATTCTTTGCCAATCTCCCCTTCCATTCTCCTAATGACACTCTCAATTAAATTCTTACGGAGACGATCGCCGACAATCAAGATATCGGCTCGGCTATCTGGATCACGGATGAAGACGCCGGCTACAATAAGAAGCTTGAGATGCCCTGCCTTGCTGAATCTTCGGACAACTTCCATGTTATCCAAAAAAATGGTACCGACCAGAAGATTTTGAAGCTGTGTTAAATAAGAAAACCGATTGTTTAAACTCCATAAGACAATTTTATGCACAGAACGCGGCGAAGCAGAAACTTTTCTTTTGACCAATCCAGCGCGCAACAGTAAAGAAAGTTCGCGGTTTAATGTTCTGTCTCCCGCATGAATGCGTTTCCGGATATCCGCCCGCGTGTATGACTGATCAGGATTAAATAGAAACATCCGCATCAATTTCACCCTTCCAGTACTTCCAAAAATTTTACCGAGAATTTCCATACCGTGGAGTATATAGAGCCGCCCAACGGAGCGCAACTTTTAGAGAAGACTCGCGAAATTTTGTAAAAGTTGACAAAAGTAAAATAATAATTAATATCATATTCAGAATGAATACACTACTAGCTCCCGCAAAATTAACCAAAATCGGTGACTCCATCTCCTTCCAAATCACAGTGACGAGCGATAAACAAATCGCCTCTATACGGAATGCGATTAATGAGGCAAAAACTCTTTTGCTCAGTTTCCACGACCCCCAAGGAAGATTCTACACCGCAGAGAACCTTGGGACTGCCGTCCGAAAGAAAGCTGCAACAGAAATATTTGCTGGCCTGATTGCCGTTATGAAGTGAATGCTAGGAAATGTATACGACCACCCATGGCAAGGTTGAACCTTGCCATTTTTACAAAAACCTTACGACACATCGTAAGGTTTTTGTGTGAATTCTTTTTATTTTCCTCCGGGCAGATTTTGCCGTAATGCGGCAAAATCTGCACCTTCGGAAAAGTAGAATTAAAATAAGCTCTGCTTATTTTAATTCTACTTTTCCGCCAGCCTCTTCAACTCTTTTCTTCAAGGCTTCGGCATCTTCTTTCTTCATCCCTTCTTTGAGCATCTTTGGCGCTCCATCAACAAGATCCTTTGCTTCTTTAAGACCAAGACCGAGCACTTCTTTCACAATCTTAATAACCGCAATTTTGTTGGCTCCGCCATCTTTGAGTTCTGCGTTGAAGCTGGTTTTTTCTTCACTGGCGGGAGCAGCTCCCGCGGCGGGGCCAGCGACCGCGACAGCCGCGGCCGAGACACCAAAGCGTTTCTCGAGTACTTTTACTAATTCGTTCAGTTCCATAACTGACATCTTCTCGACGCTCTCGACGAGCGATTTGAATTTTTCTGGAATAGCGACAGTCGTATCTCCATTTTTTGTTTCGTCTGACATATATAGTGCGACACTAATCCACCTGCCCGCCATCACGAGGCTCAGGCTTTGGCAGGCGGGCGAATTGAGACGAATAACGTGAATAGGGAAAACTTTTTTCTTAATTCGTGTTATTCGTTCCTCATTCGTAATTCGTGCCGTGTTAATTATTCTTATAATTTCTTCTTGGCAACAGCATCAAGCGCAAGTACTAACCCTTGAATCGGCGAGTTGATGAGATTCACAAACTGCGCGTAGAGAGTTTGAAGTGGTGGAATAGTCGCGAGCATCGTTGTGAAATCCTTATCAATATAATGCTTCTCGAAAATACCCCCAAGAATAGTAATTTTGCCGTCGTATTTTTTTCCTGCTTCGAAGACCTCCCTGGCCGGCGCAATAGGGTCTTGGCCATACGCAAAAGCCACTTGCCCGGAAAGTGCGGGGACCTCGCCCGGGATATTCACTCCTTCGAGGACTTTTTTAACGATGGACTTTTTAGCAACACGATACCCTACCTCAGATTCCCTCATCTTTCGGCGCATAGCGCTTACTTCCGCAACCGTCAAACCGCTATATGAAAGCATGACAACCGAACCAAAATCTTTGGTGATCGTGCTGACATTCTCTAATATTTCTTTCTTTTTTTGCTTTGTTAAGGGCATTTTTTCTAAAATAAAAAACCTATCTATACAATAGGCCCATCGGAAGTCGCGAAAGCGACTCGACCCTCCGCAGGACTTACGTGTATGCACGGCCTGTCTTCTCTGGGCTACGAAAACACTATAGCAAAATAGAGTTTTCTGTCAAATGGCCGCTCGCATATGTTTTTGAAAGACACGAAAATCTCCTGCTAGACATTTTCTCTGTCCGCCTCCAGTCGAGGCTCCCAAGGTCTTTCAAAAACATATGCTCGCTCAAAGGATAAAGAGTTGGACTGCTACAGTTTTACAAAAAACACCCTCTCTTAGAAAAAACGAAAATCAAAACCTACTTTATTCCATCTCCCAAAGAAGCTGGACGGCTGTTTTCTTCTAAAGAAGATTCGTAATACCCTACGACAAAGAGCACGATGAAACTAAAAGCCATAATCCACAGAAAACCGAGCAGAACTTTAAAGAAATGTTTATTAAAAAAAGAATACATGGAATTACTTGACTCCCAACTCCTTTAAATAAAATTCAACTTGGGTCTTGAGCTCCGGCGACACGTCAGCGGCTTTTTTTATAGCGGCAATCGCCTCAGTCTTCCTGCCGGCTTCAAGATACGCGCCTGCCAAATAAAGATATCGGCTACCATCATCCGGCCGATCTTTTATCGCCCGCTCCCAAAGAGCAATAACTTTGGAAAGCTCGCCGCGGTTAAAATACGCTCGCGCAATTCTGTGGTCAGGAATAAGTGTGGTGCCATATTTAGGTATCAGCAATTCTTCGACTAAATCATTTTTATCAGCGTAAATCGCTCCGACGGCATAGATGATTCGGATATCTTCAAAGTCTGGTGCGAGCTCAAAAGCTTTTTTGAAATACAAAAGCGCGTCTTCAAACTTTTGCTGGTTGAGATAGTTCGTGCCTATTTCAATAATAATTTCCTGCTTATTCGGCGACAACTCTTCGGCTTTCAAAAGATACGGCAAGGCTTCGGGGAATTGGCTGTATTCATCTAAAAATACCGCGAGCATAAGATAGTATCGCGCGTCTGCCGGCCGTTCATCGATTTGTTTCTTGAATTCGGATAGAGTGAGATCTAAAAAATCATTCCTGATGTTGTCAGGCACATTTCCCACTTTTTTCATACTTACCGCCGCCGCGCTTAATTGTTCTCTAATTTCTGAATCGGCAAAACTTTTATAACTTAATGCTTTAATAAAATATTCGTAATTCCGAACCGGACCTTCCGGCTGCAAATGAAGTGCGTTGATTAAATTCAATCCCGCTAATATTGGTCGTCCGTTCAAAAAATAAACAATAAAAACAAGGGCGACAAAAACACCACTAACCACTCCGCTATTTAAACGAAAAGTCTTACCAGAAAAAATAGGCGCGGACGTTTGCTCTGTGGTCTTAAAATGAAGATATGCCATGAGAGAAAAAATCACGAAATACGTCGGCAAAATATCAAACGCGAAAAAATTATGTATGGCATAACCGGCAAACAAACCAAGCAAAACAGCTTTTTCCTTGTCATTCAAAGCGACGTTTTTGCCGCCTCGAGACAAACGGAAAATAGACAGGAGCAAAGCAAAAACAACAGCGAGGTACGCTAGAAAACCAGCCGCTCCGCCCGCGACAAGCCAGTCTAGATACGTATTGTGAGCGCGATCAAACCATGGTTCCCTTTTGTAAAGGTTTGGATCGTAATGTGTGTTGAAAACGTAATTGAAATTGTCCTGTCCGAAACCAAGCACTGATCGATCTTTAAAACCTTTGAGAGCTATGTTCCAGACCACAAATCGAGCTTGCGCATCTTCATTTTGAATCGAGATCGAAGCCAAACGGCCGAATACAGGGTTATTACGAATTGCTGGAGTATCTTTAAAAACAAAAAACAAGGCCAGCAAAAGTCCAACTAGAGCCAACACGGCAACTGACACCCTTTTGGCAACCCTGTCGCCATTTTTGAGGGAAGACATGATCATGAAACCCGATGCCACAACCGCGCCACCGATAAGTCCGAGTGCCGCGCCGCGGGTCGCGGTATAAAACAAAATCACCGTTTCAAGAATAACCAAACCAAAAAGAAAATACCTTTCAATTCTCTCGGCTAAAAGCCAACTCTTTTGTTTGTACAAATATGCAAGTCCGATAAGTAAAAGACCGACTACCAAAGCCAAAAGACCGCCTTCCAGGTGGAGGTTGAAATTTTCTCCAGTTAATTTGTAAAGGTAAAATGCTCCAAAAAAAACAAGCCCAGTCCCAGCTGATAAAAACAAACCTCTACCATCTTTGAAACGCCGTCCAAAAACCAAAAACAAAATCAGAAAAATATGAAGAAGGAGGTAGGCGGCAAGATAAAGAGCGTTGCCTAACGTGCCGTCAACTCTAACAGACCCCTGATTTATAGAAAGTTCATGAAAAAGTTGTAAAATGGCGTATAACGACACAAAAAAACTCACACCGATGGAAATTCGAAAGAATCGCCCCCAATCAACCTCTTTTAAGACCGCGCCAGAAACCAGAAAGTACAGAAAGAGGTGAGCTAACGTTATGAAACCCTCCATCCGCTCGAAATTTGACCATAAGCTCTTGTAAGGCGAAATGCCAAAAATATCAGCCAGGAAAATCACCCCTGTAAAAATAACAAGCGTCCATAATACTAGACTGCCTTTAGGACGAAAATGATTGTCTTTCAAGGCTAATATAACCCAAGCGGCAAAAACTGTTTCAACAACAATCCTGAAAAAAAACCCGCGCGCGCTGATAAACGGGAAAAAGAGTTCGTTGCTCCAAACAAGCGGTATAAGCGGGACGGCCATAACGCCAAAGAGGGCTATTTTGTGCAAAACCTTTTGAAGCGTCACGAAAGTACTATATCATGAATTTTATAACTTGCTTATATCTCTCTCCAGCGCATCCACCAAAACTTGATTTTGATTCTTTTTGGCAATAGACAATGCCTGCTCAAAATAAACTCGAGCCGATTGTTTGTCACCATTGTCTCGATAATAAGCGCCGAGCAGAATAAGCAGGTCGGTGTTATCGGGGTTTTTAACAAGACCTTCTTTCAAAATATCCGCCGCCGCGCTGGTGTTTTGTTTGTATGAATATTTATAGAGTTCATGAAGAGCGCGATAGAGAGTGACACGGCTTGGGTCTAAAGAAATAGCGGCCTTGTAGTAACTTTCCGACTTTGGATAATCCTTGAGATACAAGTGATGAAGCTCCCCTAAATTGCCGAGTACCACAGAATTATTCGGCTGAAATTCCAAAACATATTCCCAAATTTCCGCCGCGCCTTTGTAATCATCTATCGTCTTTCGCTGTATTGCCAAATCAAGCCACGCATCGAAATTGTCAGGTGTCTTTCGTAACTCTATTGAATCTTTTTCAATTCTTTCGGTCATTATTCGTCTAAATTCTGCTGGAACTCCATCTGAAAAAACAATCGGGCGACTCAAATCAGGAGCTTTGATTTCTTCCTCAAGAGGCACTCTCTCCACGGTAAAATCTCCTTCGCCTTGGACATTAAGCGGGCTGATAGCGGGAGTAGAGGTCGCGGTTATCGGCGCGACAAGGCGTGACGATTGTTTTTTGAAAAAAAAGCCGTAACCAGCTAGTAATAAAATCGCAAGAACGATACCGACAAAAACCATTTTTTTATTTTTCCCCATAGCAAAAGCAATTTTACCCGACCAACTAATAAAAAACAACCCCGCCGTAAAGGCGGGGTTGTTTCTAACCCTCCGATCTCTGCCTTAAAACAGAGCGTCGGAGCACAAGTGGTTAATTAGTTGCTAAGAATCTGACTGTTAGTATTCGTTGACGGCAACCCTGGCACGCCGTAACCGTTCGCGAAGTCATCGTAGTCAAGTGTTGCGGCAGAGTTGGTTGTAGTCGTTGAATAAGGTCTCCAGATAAAGTCGCTGGCCACATTACTTACCGTCAAGAAGTAGGTTGTTGACGAGAGGTAAGACGTGGATGCGCCGGCAACATTGTGGGGAATCGGGCTAACACCTGATTCAAACTTCTGGTCACCTTGGAGGGCAGAGGACACGCTGTAGGTCGTACCTGCAAGCGTTACATCACCTCTAAGCGTGAAGTATCGGGTGGTGCCGGCGGGAATCACAAGGGTCGTAGAAGCGTTGCCTGTGGTTTCCGCGTGAATTCGGAGAATTGAAGACGCGCTTGCCCAAGCCAGAGTGAGATCCTTGTTAACGTAGCCGAGGGCTCCGTCTGTCTGCACTCCAGAAACCGGAGTCGAGTAAGCCGAATCGGTAAAGCCATAGACGTTAAGAGCGTCAATCATGTCAATTTGCTGGGTGGCGGATGAGGTCGCGATCGTGAATGACAATCGGTGAATACCGACATCGCCTTTAGTTGACGCTGTAACCTTAAACTTGAAGAGGTCTCTCCTGCCGGCTACGAGCTTCGTATCTGAAAGCGGAACAATTTCCACTGTTGGGTAAGACTTGAAGACTCGGAAACCAGAGGAAGCGGTGTCAGTGCCGTTAGCGGAGATAGTGGTACCGCTTGATTGGCCAACACCCTTAACGCCTCCTATGTTATTCGGCGCGCCGTTGTTGCCACCGTCCCAGTCAACCCTAATAAAGGCGCCTGGAGTACCAACTTGCGAAATGCCCTGCTCACCAAGATCAACTTTGACAGTCATAACTTTGTCGGCATCTTTCGGCACAATAAAGTCAGAGCAGCCCGCGCAAGAACCGATCGTGGTTGAAGCGTAGTAGCTTCCACCGGTGAAAATGCTCTCGCCAACTTTCGTCACGCCGTCCCAAAGAGTAACTTTGGTAACATCGTCCGGAGAGCTGGAAGCATTACCAGCAACTTGAGTAAGTACCAACGCCACTTCGGTCAACTTAATCGCTTCGTTGGTCGTAGTAAAGCGAAGAACTGAAGCGACATTTCCAGCCGTGCCAGCCGCGGCAATGCTGTAAGACGGACTGGATGAATCAAGAGCTACAGCAATCGTTCCGCCAGTCGTTTCTGTAATTGTCTGACCCGCGCCAGTATTCTCCGTTGGTGTAACCGATTGACCAGAAGTCTTGCCGGTTATGGTCGGAGTGGAAGCGCTGTTGTAACCGAATGAATGCGCGCCGGAAGTGATTGAAGATGGGATATTACACTTGACCGTAAGAGTTGTAACTGTGCCCTTTGGAATGGTCAGAGTCGAATCAAGCGTGAAGTTCAAACTATTGTCGTCTCCCGAAGGATTGACAGTGTTTGTGCCAGAAGTAAGTTGGGTGGAACCGTTGAATAGGTTGCAGGAAGTAAGGTCGGTTGAACCAGTCACGAGTTCGTAATCAAGCGGAACGGAACTCATCGTCATATCCTCGCCGGAAGCAGTCGCGTCCAGGAGAACGTTAGCGAAGATGAAATCTTGCGCGCCAGCGACGATGGTTTGAGCCGCCGGGTTGGAAGAGACGCTAATGGTAAGAGCTGCGCTCTTAACCGTGATGGTGCTCATGGTAACCGCCGCCGAACTCGGAGTGATGGTTTTGCCGGTCACTTGGCCGGTAACAGTCGTCCAGTTTGTTGACGGAGTGGTGGAAAGAATAACTGTGCCATCGGCGCCGAAACCCGGACCAACTTTACCTTTGAATGTATATGTCTTTTTACCGATTGGATAGAGAACGGTGTCGGTGAAGGTAACATCTCCGGTGGTATCAACCTCGTCAACCGGACCGGCTATCACTGAACCATTTTCATCAACAATCGTTACTTGCGTGATTTGAGCGCTAGAGCCAGCAGTTTTGGTGCCAGTCGTAGCGAATGAGAATACATGAGATGCCACGGTAATCGGCTCACCCTTGATCTCAACCGTGTAGCCACCGAGCACTTGATTCCCAAGGTTCGGAGCGATGTTTTGGGCTGGAACGGCTAGAGCTTTCTCTACAGTAATAGAACCGTTGGCAACGGTAATGGTTTGCGCTGGATACCAGATGGTGCCAGAAGTGAAACCAGTGCCAGTTGAAGGCGGAGTTATACCATAACCATAGGTCTCGCCGATAATATAGAGGTCGGTCGTTTTCTCAACACCAAAGTTAATGGTGCGGCCTGAACCACCTGCCACGTCGGCTTTGATGGAAATTTCCTTAAAGAGTCCTTTCTCAATAAGAAGCCCTCCTGGGAAAACAGTGCTGTAGTATTTGCCGTCGGCCGAAATGGTCGTCGGATACTCAACACCGCTAACAACTGTCACGACATTCGCAAGATCGGCGGAGCCAGCTGAAGAAGCCTGATTCCAACGAACTGAATGAACGCGAACATTTTCTACTGAACCAGCTGTTACTTTGAATTGAGAGAAGGTGAAACCAGTAGTTCCAACTTCCTTGTTCACAGCCGTAGTCGGTTGAAGTGATGCTCTTTCGGTCGTAACTGAACCGATAGAGAGCGAAGAGTTGATGGTATGCGACGCGCCGACAATCGGAAGCGAACCGGAAACCACTGCCGCAGTATTGACTCCAACAACTGAAATGTTTGCTACCTGGCCAGCGTAAGCCGAGAGCGATGCGGCCATGTTGCCAGCAACCGTAAAGGTCTTGGAAGTGCCGCGAGGAATCGTGACGGCCTCGCCGATCACTGCTTGGTGATTGGAATTAAGCGTCTTTGCAATACCAAGTTGAAGACCATTTTCGTTCAAGAGGACGATACCGCCAAAGACCGCGTCTTGGGCCAAACCACCGCGTTGAACCGTAACACTGTTTAAGATGACATCGCCATCGCTTCCAGCAGTCACGGTAATTTTAGTGAATGGAACCCGTGCCGCGCTTTGCGGTGCGAGCGATCCCGCTGGCTGGGTCGGTGAAGACACAGTGAGACCAGTACCGGCTGGGGCTGGAGGAGGAGTTACCCCTGGAGGAACAACAACTGTGCCACCCATGCTATTTAGTTTAGCTCTGGTGATTGGGCCAACATATCCAGCGACTGGAGAAATTCCATTTTTTATTTGGAATTTAATCACAGCGGCCTTGGTGGCTGGACCGAAGAATGAAGTTTCATTTCCCGGTGAACCAGCGGATCCGCCCGAGGCAACTTGTGTGTCAGCGCTCATGTTCAAAACCTTTTGAAGGTTCATAACATCTTGGCCTTTGCTTCCAACGGTAAGGTTGGCAGCAAAAACGTACGCTCCGACAGAGGATGAACCTCCTTGCATTCCGCTAAGTTGGGCTTGCAATGAAGCAATAGTTGAAAGCAAGCTGTTGATTTGAGCGGTAAGCTCTTCAATGGTGGCGGCCGATGCACTTGGAGTAACTACTCCGAACGAAAGGCTAAACGCCATCGCGAATCCCAACAAACCTGCGACAACTCGTATTGTCTTAGATTTTTTTGAAATACTCATAACTAATTTCTAATTTTTTAATAATTTTTGCTTCGCTTAAAATTAATTAATAATCATTTTTAATAATGACGAGACAAAAATTATTTGTATGAGCAAATTAATTTACACGACGTAAAAATAATTCGCTCACGGTTATTAATCATATAATCTGAAAGTTTTACTTTCTCGATTATGAATACCACTATTCCCGCCACTTTATTTTAATCGACACAAAGATAACGGGATTAGCTGATAAAATTTGATCCGAAGTTCTGCGCGGCGGACAAAGTTAGGAAAAAGATAAACAGAAAATTTTTGATTCTATACTTTTAATTTTTATCACTATTCATTGCTACCAACAACCAAATACAGAAGACGTACACCTCCACTTTTTCTTTCCAGAAGAATCTTAACAAAAATGGAATCATTTCTGTTCTACATTAATGTATAAACATACATGATTTCAAACTTAATAACGAGGCAGAAAAAATCCGGTGATAAAAAATACAAACCGATATTTAATTTTCAAAGGGCTTTTTCTTTTACAGACAACGGTAACGCTAAACAGCGATTCAGAATAAGTTTGTTTTTGTAGGTAGCACAACAAAGAAAAATGCTCCGAAAGCACTACCAACAAGGTCATTATAGACCATAACGAAATACTCTGTAAAAGAAAACGTGTGGATAACTCTCATAAAAACCATTGTCCAGCAAAGGAAATTTACCTTTTCTAATTCTTTGATTCCTCTATAAAAATTACCCCCGTGGCCATACTCGCATAGCGTCCATAAAAAGTCAATTAAGCTTGTAACTTGGCTGTATCTAGACAACAGTACCCCATTTTTACTCCTAATTTATCAACAAAAACACAAAATGTGAGTTTCAGACCGAGTTAAAGAGGCTTCTGTATACCAAACGTGGCAGATCGTCAAAAGCCAAGATAAAATTCCTTCTAAAGGACATTACCAATGTTTCGTTAACCTTAATTAAGCCTGATTTTCTAATATTAGAAAATAACGACTCCAGCGTTTTTCTCCATCTTTCTTAAGGACATTAAGAGAAACCAAGGAAAGTAACTCCCGTTGAATTGTCTTTTCACTGCAACCAGTAATGATTTTGGAGAAATCCTTCACTGTGAGCTTACTGCCGCTTTTTAGCAAGTTCAGTATGATGTTCTTCCGACTGTCCTTTATATTACCGGTGTGTCTGTCCTTATCTTTATCTGCCTCATTGTCCTTTGCAACATGTCCTTTATGGGCATCTTCCTCTTTTCGAATTTCTTTTTTTCTTGCAGGAGCGGTCTCCATGGGTACAGCTAGATTTTCTGGGGTCAGCTCATATCTCTTTGATCCATTCCCTCCCGATAGGGCGACCTTTTCAAATATTTGGGCAATAGTAGTTAACTCTCTTCTCAAAATAGAAAAGTTCATCTCTGAAAAAAGCCCCCCTGTGTAAGCAATCGTTAGAAGTGAACGAATTTCGACGATAAGAGACACGAAATGCCCAACAAGAAACTCCCGTGGGGTATTTTTTTTAATATCCAAAAATACAGATATAATCTTAAGAGACAAATCTCTTAAGGACTGACGTATGGGATCATTCTCTGGTAATAAATTTGTAACTAAATATATTGCTGATGAAATTTTTTCACATTTCCTAAAACTATATATTAAAGTAGGGTCTTCTTCAAAAAAATTACCCAGGGCGAGCATCTCTCCGACTTGTCCTTTTCTAAAGGACATAATGTCTTTTGTCTCTTTTCCTACCATTTACTTATTTTTATAGTTTTATACTGTCCTTTATGTATAAAGATTAAAGGAATAGTTTATTTAAATTGTCCTTTATAGAGAGTATTATAGTCCTCCTCACTCGAAGTAGCAATCTCTCGTTCTTACTGGGAAACACGTACAAGAACTTTGGAATAGACCTATCCTTATCTTTAAAAAGTCCTGCATACTCACTAGAGTATGTTCCAAAACCAGAGTTCCCGAGCCGAGAAAGTCGGGTTCGTTGGTCGGAAGCCGAGTCGAAGACCGAAGTGTAGCCTCGCTACAGTGAGGTCGAGACTAGGCTTCGTAAGGAGAACACGGCTTTCGCAGGGAGGGTTGTGGTTTTGGAACATGCTCTAAATCTCTGTTTTTAATTTGTGGATATCTCTGTTATCATTTGACAGTTAGCGAAGAAGACGTCTCAGCGAAGCTTTTACTGCTGTGATGCTTTGTTTTGTGAAGCAAGGAAAGAATGGCCAAACGTTTTAAAAAAACAAAAGAAAAAACATTGTCACGCTACCTCAAAGAAGAAACTCTTCAGGGTATTTTAGGAATCGTTTTTTTTGTACTCACATTCTTTTTTATTCTTTCCTCGTTGGGAAAAGCGGGGGTCGTTGGTGATAGGGTTTATACCGTTTTGAAGTATTTTATGGGAATTGGATACTTCGTCCTTCCCTTTCTTTTCGCGATTCTTGGCATCTCATCTTTTAAATCTTTGGGGAAGAAATTTTCCATCGCTCGAGCAATTGGTGCAATCGCCTTTTTCCTTTCCAGTTTAGGTGTTATCAATATGCTCTCCGACGAAAGAGGGGGTGTTGTTGGTAAATGGATCTCTTTTCCTCTCGTCCGACTTTTTGACAAAGAAGCTTCGCTTATATTCCTTTTCGCAACCATTGTGATCTCACTTTTGGTCATATTGGATAGTCCTCTTACCCTCCGTCCTTTCAAAATTCTTTGGCAAAAATTAATTTCTGGTAAAAAAGAGGCGGGTGTAGTAGAAACGACACTCATAGACGAGAAAGATTCCTCTCTCATAGAAGAAGGCGGCTCTGAAGAAGATGCAGGAGCGGAAACTCCTAAAGAAGAGTCGGAAGAAATTCCGCCGAAAATAAAAGGTATGTCGTCTCTTAAACAAGCTGGAGCCGATGAGGGGAATTTCGCGTTTCTAACCAGAAAATCAGCAAGTCTTTTGCCTTTTGTTCCAATTCCGCTCTCAATTCTTGAAGGAGACCGTGGCAAACCGGGAGTTGGCGATATCAAAGCCAACCTTAACATTATAAAAAGGACGCTCCAAAACTTCGGCATTGAAGTCGAAATGGATGAAGTTTCAATCGGACCATCAGTAACTCGTTACGCACTAAAGCCCGCTGAAGGGGTGAAACTTTCGCGAATTGTCGGACTTCAGAATGATTTAGCTCTAGCTTTGGCCGCCCACCCAATTCGCATCGAAGCGCCGATACCGGGAAAGTCACTCGTTGGCATTGAAATTCCAAACAGTATTAAAACCACAGTTGGATTAGCAACTCTCCTCTCTTCTGACGAATTCCAGAACTCTGAAAAATCCTTACTTGTATCGCTTGGAAAAGGAGTTTCGGGAAAATCATATTTCGGCAATTTAGCAAAAATGCCCCACCTGCTTATCGCGGGAGCAACGGGCTCCGGAAAATCGGTAACTATTCATGCCATCATAACTTCCCTTCTCTATCGAAACTCCCCAGAAGATCTTCGCTTCATCATGATCGATCCGAAGCGCGTTGAATTGACCCTCTACAACAAAATCCCCCATCTCCTTACCCCTGTTATCACCGACGCTAAGAAAGTCATCATGGCTCTCAAATGGGCCGCTAAAGAAATGGACCGGCGCTATGACATTCTCGAGAGTGAATCCGTACGTGACATCGAGTCATACCACAAAAATATCGCTACGCCCGCGCGAAAACGGTTCGAAGGAAAAATGATGCGGGAAGAAGCAAGCAAACTCCCTGAAACAATGCCGTACATTGTCATTATTATTGATGAGTTGGCGGACATTATGGCCACTTACCCGCGAGAACTGGAAGCGGCAATCGTCCGTCTCGCGCAGATGAGCCGAGCGGTTGGTATCCATCTCATCCTCTCAACCCAGCGGCCGAGCGTGAACGTCATCACCGGCCTTATCAAGGCTAACATTCCTGCCCGTCTTGCCCTTCAGGTAGCGTCGCAAATAGACTCACGAACTATTTTGGATGGCAGCGGCGCCGAAAAACTGCTCGGCGCGGGCGACATGCTCTATCTTTCTGGAGAAATGTCCCAGCCGAGCCGAATCCAATCCGCTTTTATTTCAGAAACGGAAGTTAAGAAAGTGGTGAAATTTCTGCACGATGCGTATAGAGATGAACTACCGAGTGAAATCACCCTGGGAGACACTCCGGAGAAAAATTCTATTTTCGAATCGTCTTTTGACGAAGATCCAGGTGACGACGATGATCTCTACGAAGAAGCTAAAGAAGAGATTCTGAAAGCGGGCAAAGCGTCAACTTCCTATCTTCAACGGCGTCTTCGGATCGGATATGCTAGAGCGGCAAGATTGATTGACCTTCTTGAGAAAAAAGGGTTAATCGGCAAGGGTGAGGGAGCGAAACCGCGCGAAGTTTTTGGGGCAAACCCCACCCCGGAAACTCCGCCACCGGAGGGAGAAGGAGTTATGTAAAAAATCATGCAGCGGGGCCGCTTTTACATCACCTTTGTCCTCGGAGTTATTTTTGTGGTAATACTCGTTCTCTATGCTCTCTACCAATCCAGAAATTTAATTCTCGGGCCAGAACTCATTATTATCTCTCCGAAAAATGGCGCGGTTTTTGACGATCCCCTCGTAACAATCCAAGCAACAGCTAAAAATGTCGCGTTTATTTACCTAAATGATCGCCAGACCTTTGTAGACGAAAACGGCGTCCTTCTCGACAAATTACTGCTCGCGGAAGGCTATAATATACTTACGCTTAGGGCAAAAGACCGCTTTGGCAGGGAAACAAAAAAGAGTCTCGAGCTTATATATCGGAAGCCAAACCCTACGGCAACAACCACCCTAAATATGCTATAATTAAGTTTCCATGAAAAAAGTCTCAAAAAAAGTGACACTCGCCTCAATCTCAAAGTCCATCGAGCAGTTGGCAACTAAAAATGACCTCGAAAAGCTGGGGGTGATTACCGCGCACGGTTTCGATACGACCGTCGCAGAGACAAAATTTACCGAGTTCAAGGATGAGTTTACTGAATTCAAGGATGATATGACAGAATTCGCTCAAAAAACTGCTCTTACGCTTTTCAATATGGACAGCAAGCTACAAACCGTTGATCAACGTCTGGATGCAATAGAGAAAACGCTCGGTCCTTTGGTACAGGTGTCTTCAGTCATGCAAAAAGAGATCCGCGATCTCAATTCGCGTGTTACCAAGTTGGAGCATCACGCGGGTATTAAGTAACTATATATGAACTGGAAATTGTGGCCGTATTGGGTGAGAGGAGGGGTAATAGGATTTGTCTGCTGGCTCCTTTTCGTATGGCTTAATTTTGACAGATTATTCGGTGTCATTTGCAGTATGGGAACTCATTGTCCGACTCCGTGGGAAAATTTTATTTCAAGTGATTATATCGTTGCGATCGTTTATTTGATACCAGCAACAGTGCTTGGATGTGTAATTAGCTACCTTTACGGCAAATTTAAAAATCAAAAGAAAATTATTACTAATCTTTAAGCTAACACATAAAAGCTATAAACTATTCATATGGCCTTCGGCAAACCAAAAAAAGAAAAGGAAGCGAAAGTGATCGGCGCAAACATCGAGGACACGTTAAACGCGATCAAGACAAAGTTCGGCGAAGATTCCATCATGAAATTGGGGGACAAACCGCATGTTGACGTAAACGCCATTTCAACCGGCTCAATCGGCCTCGACGCCGCGCTTGGCGTTGGCGGACTTCCTCGTGGACGAATTATTGAAATTTTTGGTCCTGAATCTTCCGGAAAAACAACTTTGAGCCTTCATGTCGTCGCCGAAGCGCAAAAAAAGGGCGGCATCTGCGCGTTCATTGATGCCGAGCATGCCATGGACCCGGAATATTCAAAAAAAATCGGCGTCAAAATTGACGAGCTCTTGATTTCCCAGCCAGACACTGGTGAGCAAGCTCTTGAAATTGTTGAGTCGCTAGTCCGAAGCGGCAAGATTGATGTTATTGTCATTGACTCTGTCGCGGCACTCACTCCGAAAGACGAGATAGAGGGTGATATGGGCGCTCAACATGTCGGCAAGCAAGCAAGGCTCATGTCCCAAGCGCTCCGAAAATTAACGGCGATTGTGGCGCGATCAAAAACAATCGTCATTTTTATCAACCAAATCAGAATGCAGATCGGGGTCATGTTTGGCAATCCGGAAACAACTCCGGGCGGTAAGGCTCTTAAATTTTACACCTCGGTGCGCCTCGACATTCGCCGCATCGCTCAAATTAAAAAAGGCGATGAAGTCATGGGTGGCCGCGTCCGCGTCAAGGTAGTCAAAAATAAAGTCGCCGCGCCATTCAAACAAACGGAATTCGACCTAATGTATAACGAAGGCATCTCCCGTGAAGGTGAGATTATCGCCCTTGGCGAGAAAATGGGCATCGTTAAAAAATCCGGCACTTCCTACGAATACCTGCCTGCCGACAAAGATAAAAAAACCGAAAATGTGAAACTCGGCCGCGGTTATGATGCCACGAGGCAATTCCTCAAGGAAAACAAAAAAATCGCTGATGAAATTCTCAAAGAAATCCGCAAGCATCTAAAGGAAGGTGTTTTTGCCAGTGCGGGTGCAACCGAAGCGGGAAAAGATAATTAGCGCCAGTGACCCCGTCGTGTTGACTTTGTAATATATTTCATAACGCTATTTTATATGGGGTACAAAATTTTATATCAGGTACAAACACCTTTGTAACACAACTCAAGCGTACGCTTGAGTTGTGTTACAAGACTCTTGTGTGCTTAATATTTTGATAAAAATAGTAATTAAAACTAAACCTATAAACTTTAATTTGCCTTTGGGAAAAAGATAGGCTACTATAACCGCTGTCTATTATCATAATTAATTATTCACAATTCCCCACCTAATAAACGATTTGGTTATCCGGACAGGGTAATTCCATTACTATGGCAATGCTTGAATACAATGAAGTAAAAGAACGCCGCTATATTGTTTTAGATGGCGAACCGTACGAAGTTCTAACCTCCCACGTGTTCCGCAAACAACAGCGGAAACCAGTCAACGCCACCAAACTACGGAATCTTATTACCGGAAGCGTCGTCGAACATTCTTTCGGGGTTTCCGATAAAGTAGACGAAGCGGAAATTGAGAGCCGTGAGATAAAATTTCTCTACCACAATAAAGGCGAGTACTGGTTCTGTGAAAAGAATGACCCATCAAAACGTTTCTCCATGAAAGAAGATTTGGTCGGTGATCGTGGCAAGTACCTGAAAGGTAACACCGTCGTCGACATCTTAACCTTTAATGGCCGTCTCGTCGGATTGAAACTTCCAATTAAAGTTGAACTAAAAGTAACTGAAGCCCCACCGGCAGTTAAAGGAGACACCGCAAAAGGTGGCTCAAAAATCGTTACGCTCGAAAACGGCGCGACCGTGAACGCTCCCCTGTTCATAAATGAAGGTGAGATAGTCAGAATCAACACAGAAACTGGGGACTATGTGGAGAGGGTAAACTAGTTGTCCGCCAAAGGACGGATCCGCCTCAGGCGGAAAAGATTAAAGATTTAAGCAAGAAATCCCCCCCCCAAAAAAAAACTCAAGTTTGGAGTGGTCTCTGGATTTTTGATTTTACTCACAGTCACAAAGAAAACCACAAAATAGCAAATAGCTGCGATCGCAGCTATTTGCTATTTTGAAGTTGGAGTTGAAAGTCGAGTGGCAAAAAAATTCAAGGTTCGTTCAACCAACCATGAATTTTTTAGACCTGGAGTTTTATTTTATATTTTAGTGTATACTAACTTTAGAAGAACGCTCGAAAGGAACGCGGATGAAAGCTTTTTTGCCTTACTTATATCTCTTTAGTATGTTTTGCGTTTTCATAAGTGGTGTAATTTCTTGGTTTTGGTCTGACTACATTGACCAAAATTCCTGTAAGAAATGTGGGAGAAAACTTGTAATGAAAACAAAAAAATATGTAGATGTTTACGAGAGAGCCGACGGCAGGCTAGATTTGGTCGTAGAAAACTCCTACCAATGTCTTAACTGGAAATGCAAACATTTAATAGTTGAAAAGGTGCCCGCCTGTCCTTATAAACCACCCGAGCATCCATAGATGCATGCTGACAAAAACCGAGACCTCAAGTCCGGTTTTCTCTTACTTACAACCTGAATCTTTCAACTTACACTTATCTCGCCACGTATGGCAAAAGAGCCATGAAACGCGCGCGTTTGACCGCGGTGGCGATTTTTCGCTGGTGTTTGGCAGAGACACCGGTTTTTTTGCGAGACAGCATCCGGCCATGGGGATTCAAAAACTTTTTTAGAAGTTCCACATCCTTGTAGTCAATGTATTTGACTGTATTTTGTAATTCGTAACTTTTCTCCGTCATAAAAATAATGAGATTTTAGTAAAATGATATTAGAATGGAATATCATCAGCTTTAATTTCTTCTTCTGGATATTCGATTGAATCGGCCTCACCTATATTTGAATCAGGAGTTTTTTCGGAAGGTGCCGAGGTAGAAGCTCCGCTCGATGAGGTACCACCACCGAATGGCCTTGGCCCAAACTGGACGCGATCGGCCACAATTTCCATGCGATATTTTTTCTGACCGCTCGTTTTATCATCCCAGCTTCTGGTCTGCATTCTGCCTTCAACTAAAGCTGAACTCCCCTTTTTCAAATACTGCGCGACTGTTTCGGCCTGCCGTCCAAAAACCACGATGTTGTGGTAATCGGTGTTTTCTTTCTTCTGGCCGCTTTGGTCTTTCCAAACGCGGTTAGTGGCCAAACTAAATGTTGCCACTTTAATACCCGACGGCAGTGAGCGGAGCTCCGGATCTCGCGTCAGATTGCCAATAACTAATGCTTTGTTGAGATACATAACAAAAATTATTCGATAACAAGCTCGGCAATAGTTTTATCAAGTTCCTCTTCAGAAATAGGAGTCTTGATTTCTCCCGACTTTTGCTCTCCCACACCAGCAACCTTCCGAACAAGCTTACCCGTGTCAGTCCGAGGAGTATAAGACAGCTTTGGAACAAGAAGTGTGTTTTCTCGCACTGTTTTTATAATCAAAAAACGAATAACATTTTCTCTTTTTTCGAGTGCTTCTTTAAGTAAAAGCACAGCTGGAGCGTCCATTTCAAATTTAATCCAACCAAAATAAGCATTGTCGTATTTTTTGTTCTGACCCGCCAAAGCTTTGATGACAAAGTACGCGAGCGGCCGCAGGCGCGGAACTTCTTCTGTCACAATAACACCGGATGATTGAATCTGACCTTTTATAAAAGCGACTTCTTCAGCGAGTTTTTCATCCGAAAGAGGAGACAGGAGAAGATAGCCGACCTCGTAGATCTTAAGGATGACATCTTCTTTTAACTGAATTTCCATACAGGCTAGACTAACATAACTCCAAAGAGCGCGCAAATAACGGGATGATAATCAACCACCCCACCCGAACGATTACTATCGTTCAGTCGGGCGGGCAAGAAACAAACATCAAGAAATACGGAATAACCAAATTCCAATACCCAAAAGAATTTGTTTGTTTATTGGATATTGATGTTTGGAATTTGTTTGGTTATTGTTTCTTGGTTATTGGAGCTTGTAAAAGTCTTCCTGTCTCTTTATTGCTCGGTACTCGTGGAAATATCAAAAGAAGGTGTCTCTTCAACGGTAACGCTTTCCTCCCCTCCGCTAGAAACTATCACTTCTCTTGTTGAAGTCGCGACATTCCCCGCTTGGTCAGTCGCGATGTAAGTAACGGTGTAGGAGCCAGAAATTGAGGTGTCAATTTGATCTCCTGTAACGTGAATGCCGAGGTTGTGGTCAACGTTATCGTCAACTGTGGCGCCAAGATCAATATAGGAAGTGTCTTGCTCTATTAAAGCTGGGTTGTTACCAATAATCATAATAACAGGAGGAACGGAATCGGTAATTTCTAAGGTTCGACCTTTCTCCGGATCCAAGGTCGAACCTTGGGGAGAGGAGGATGCTGTCGAACCTACATTATCAAAAACTGCCTTGAACTGGTCTCTTGTTACGCACACATCATCAACACACAACTCTTTTGTTTCCACTCTGCCGAAAACTCCTTTGACCGCTTGAATTGAGTCTCCTACCCAATCGACAACTGCGGCAATAAACGAGTTTTGATTTTGGACAGAGGCAACCCTCTCGGAACCTTTAAATACGAACTTTGGATACAATGAATCCAAATGGCGAACAAAAGAAAACACCTTTCTGATGAAGAAAGATTTTGTATTGAAA
>MHRY01000031.1 GCA_001822675.1 Candidatus Taylorbacteria bacterium RIFCSPLOWO2_01_FULL_45_34b | reverse complement strand
TGCTGGCACATACCAAGTTTCAGCCAAAAATGCCAACGGGGAAAGTTCATCAAGTGTCTCGCTTATGGTTTCTGCCAAGCCTCCACCACTACCTGACGACACAGACCAGTATCTTGAAGACGAGTTGGATATAATAATTGATGGAGTCCCGATAATTCTTAACCCTGGAGATGAAATTCCCGTCATTTCTTCTATTTCTCCGACAAACGCGGTTCCTGGAACCTCTGTAACGGCGACTGGTTCTGGTTTTAGCACAAGTGGGAACGTTGTTCACCTCGTATCTGCGACAAATGGAGAAGATTCAACGATTTCGAATATACCGTCGGTGGATGGTTTGCATTTCACTTTCACAACACCAAATGTCTTACCCGGCTCCTATAACCTTTCGGTAGAAAATAGCGCGGGGAATCAAAGCAATGAAATTTCATTCACGATCCCGACTGTTCCAAGTGAAGAGTGGTGGTACGCTGTCGACACTGGTCTGTCAACCCCTGACATTATAGGTTCTTTTACGTCAAAAGAGGAGTGTTTGGCGGCTGCTTCTTTGGATGGAACTGGTATTGTGGTAAGAGATCAAACTGGCAATATAAGATGTGAAAATGATCCAAGTTTATTTGCTCCCGCCGCCGCATCTCTTAAGATCGATGAAGCCACGTATTTTTACACACCAAACATAGGAGACGTGCGTATTACAGGGACAGGTTTCGTTTCTGGTTTGACCACTGTCAACCTCGCGGACGCGAGTGATCCAAACAGTCCTGTCCAGACTCTAAATGCCACATTTATAAGTTCTACAGAACTTAGATTCACACTTCCCCCAAGTCTGTCTATGGGCGATGTTACTTACGAGTTATGGGTTACAAATGGTCCGATAATCTTCAGCAATATAGTTAGTCTTGCTTCAAGAAGTTACGGCAGAGCGGGCACTACTAAATATGGCGGTGGTTATGGTCTAGTGCCCTGTGGCTATGATTTGGATGGAAAAGATGGAATAAAAGGGACTGATATTGTGTCAAAAGAATGGCCGATAGGGAGTGGTAAAATGCATTTGGTTCAAGAAGAATGCGACTTCAACGCTCTGCTTATTCTGGCCAAGAACATCATGGACTTTCTCTTTATCATCTCTGCCTCGATTGCCGCCATTTGTTTCTGCGTTGCTGGTATTATGTATCTGACTTCAGGTGGAAACCCGGGTAAAGCCGAGCAAGCCAAACATATTTTTGTGTACACCGGCATTGGTTTTGTCTTTATCCTTGGCGCCTGGCTCTTCGTCTCCTTTATCGAAAGCTCACTGCTCCCCACGCCACAAGCGGTCATTGATTATTCACTGCTCAAGAGGGTGGTGAATTAAGTTTGAAAACCCACTTGGAGGCGAAGCCTCCAAGTGGGTTATCTATCAAATTAAAAAACGTTTCCTTCAGTTCGAAGGAAACGTTTCGCGCGTGGAGGCTTCATATTTTTTGGCTCCACTTTTTGATGCCAATCCCAAGGAGGGAAATGACAGTGATTGTTCCTAGAGTCATGAGAATTACACCCATGTATTTCCCAATAACCCATCCGATCAAAATTCCTATGAGCGACAGATTGTCCATAAGTCCTTTGGTCCATTGTTTGCAACTAGGAAAAAGTATACACTATTACACAAAAAAGTCAAACTTTCGAGCTTTTTAGTAAAAGTTACCCACACCCCGACAGAGGAACATTTCCCAATTATGTTATTGTATATATGTGAAGTAACTCTTTGTAGAGAGAAATATTGTGACTACATCACGCAAAAATTGGATTTTGAGAGCTAGCCTTTTAGGTGGTGTGGGGCTTTTATTTTTCTGTCTATTTATACTCAAAACAGACAGTGCCTGGACTAAAGTTAAACTCATCATAAATCAGGGAGACGATCCATCGGTAACAGTTGAGCCAATTCCTGAAGGAGTTAAACTCGTGTCTAACCTAACCTGTCTACCACCGGAATTTATAGAACGGTATCGGAAAGAGGAGATAAACTCAAGAGACAATGCGGCCGCACGGTGCGCAACAGGTTATATGGCCGCCACGATACTTCGAGATAAAATTGCTGACACCAGTTTTGGCATTGAGCGGATGAAACTTATGTTGAGTTCTCTTGAACGAACTAGGCAGTATTTTGAGACAGCCAGGAAAGAAAATAGTTTTGATGTGTGGGCAATTCCGGCCGGATTAAGCGTTGAAAAAAAGTATGATCGCGCTGATTCGGTAACCATTCAATGTTTGAAGGACTCGAGCGGAAATATTATTAGTCAAAGTACGCCTGTTGGTACGCTTGTCCATGAGCGGGGGCCATTTTTTGAAAAGGCACCCCAGTCACAACTCGATAAAATGACCGAGCTACGAGACAAAAATCGTAAGACAGGAGCAGAACTTGTTAAGTTAGGGACTTCAGGCGAAGCTCCTGGTATAGCAAAGTCTATTTTTCTTGGTAAAACAATACAAGGAATTCAGCAAGAGGTCGCGAAAATTACGATACCAATTACCGAAGCGGAGCTTATTAGATACTATCCTGAATTTAAGAACAACACGAAAGCTACAATGGGCATGTCAATTAACATAAAAACCTTAGGTGATGGTGGAGAGAGAATCACACCAGAATGGGCCGCTTTGGAAGCGACCAAGACAATTCTCGGTTTTTTTGGCATCAAGGATGCACTATACAGTGCGACTATGAATGTCGACGGTTCTGTGTATGATTTTCCTAACATGGTTATTCCTTATAACTACGGAATATCCCAAGCATTGGAATCGATTGCTGAACATAAACAAAGGCTGGACAAGTTAAAAACGAAATTCGAGCAACTCCTACAGAAACTCCAAGCCTCGTACGATAAACTCAAGTCGGACAATTTCAACTGCGGTTAGTTTCTTTGACACATTTTTATTTTAATTTAGCATATATTTGCTATCGCCACTATTTGCTAAATATGAGTGTTGTAGCGAGTAGCATGGGCACTTGGAGGCGAGGCCTCCAAGTAAATCATTTGTGAATTAAGTTCCCAAAAAACTAAGGAAACCCCAAGGTTGAACCTTTCTCCAGATCCAAGGTTCAACCTCGGGGTTTCAGTTCGTTTCTTCTCCTTTTAGCGAGGATAGGTTTTTGAAAGACCTTGGAATTCCCTTGTCTTTAACCTCTAAGCGAGAATTTTCTTTTATAAAACATTGCGGAGCCCGCTTCGGGCGAGCACCCGCCCGTACCGAAACGGTACGTTTCGGGCGGGTAGCAATTTGCTTTATCGAATATGCGTGTTTTATAAAAGAACAATTCGAGCGCCCTTGTTGACTATTGCAGGGAGTTTGCTACTATGTCTTTACCGTATTTGTGCGTTCTTTTTGGTTTGCCTCTCTCGCACGTAACAAAAAAAGAGGTGCGTATTTTATTATTTATTAATTTTTTATCCGCTTTAGTTTCAGAAATTACACAAAAGTTCTCGCGCGTGTAATTTCCGAAAGTAAAAGCCCAAACGTGTATGACAATATTTGATCGGTCAAAGCCGCACGTCAACGTCGGTACTATCGGCCACGTTGATCACGGCAAGACGACGCTGACCGCGGCCATTCTCCACTCCCTGGCGCTTTCCGGTCAGCAAGTGAAAGAGAAGAAGGTTGATGAAATTGATTCCGCGCCGGAAGAAAAGGCGCGCGGTATTACTATTGCGCTTTCGCACAACGAGTACACCACCGAAGCCAGACACTACGCGCACATTGATGCTCCCGGCCACGCAGATTACATCAAGAACATGATTACCGGCGCCGCGCAGATGGACGGCGCCATCTTGGTTGTCGCCGCGACAGATGGCGTGATGCCTCAAACAAGAGAGCATATTTTGCTTGCTAAACAAGTCGGCGTGCCGAAAGTCATTGTCTTCCTTAATAAGGTGGACATGGTGCCGGACAAAGAACTTATTGATCTCGTTGAAGAGGAAGTTCGTGAACTTTTGACCAAGCAAGGTTTTGACGGTGCAACTGCGCCGGTTATTCGTGGTTCAGCTCTCAAAGCTCTTGAGGCTTCTTCAAAAGATGACGAGTGGGTCAAGAAAGTGCTCGAACTTACTGCAACGCTCGACACCTACATCCCGATTCCAGTTCGAGAAATTGATAAACCATTCCTTATGCCTGTCGAGGATATTTTCTCGATCGAAGGCCGTGGTACGGTGGTAACAGGAAGAGTGGAAAGAGGAGTGGTCAAAGTTGGTGATGAAATCGAAATCGTCGGACTAAAGCCAACCGCCAAAACGACTGTCACCGGAATTGAAATGTTCAACAAATCGCTTGACCAAGGCCAGGCCGGAGACAACGCCGGCGTGCTTCTGCGCGGTACCAAGAAAGAAGACGTGCACCGTGGGCAAGTTCTTGCCAAGCCGGGTTCTGTAACTCCGCACACCGATTTCACCGCCGAAGTCTATATTCTTAAGAAAGAAGAAGGAGGTCGCCACACGCCATTTTTTACCGGCTACAAGCCGCAATTCTACATTCGAACGACCGATGTGACCGGTGAAGTAACGTTGCCGGAGAAAACCGAAATGGTTATGCCGGGCGACACTATTACTTTCCAAGTGAAGCTGGTTGCCCCTGTCGCTCTTGAAGAGAAACAGCGATTTGCTATTCGCGAAGGAGGCAAGACTGTCGGCGCTGGTGTTGTTACGAAAATAACCGCTTAAATTTATTAAGTATGCCGACCAAAGCTCCAAGAAAAAAAAAGGTTGAAAAAACAAAAGCGTCTCCGAAAGTGGAAGTTTCCACGAAGCTTCGGATTCGCGTCCGAGCCTATGAGCACAAAATTCTTGACGCTTCGGTCAAGCAGATCATGGATACCGCGCTTCGGTACGACGCGGAAGTCCTAGGTCCCATTCCACTGCCGACGGAAATTAAGAAATACACAGTCAACCGTTCCTCTTTCGTCCACAAAAATGCGCGAGAACAATTTGAGATGAGAGTGCATAAACGGCTGATTGATATTTTGAATCCGAACGGCAAAGTGATTGAAGCTTTGACAAATCTTTCACTTCCCTCCGGTGTCAACATTGACGTGAAGATGTCCTAAGGGTGGATTCCCGCCCGAATCGTACCGGAGTCCGATTCGGTACGGGCGGGCAAGAATTTGGATTCTAGATTCAGGAATTAGAAAAGAAATTACCAAAAACCACCGAGAGGTGGTTTTTGGTTTGTTGCCCCATTTTATTTCTAAGGATACAATCATAGTATGAAAAAACCTTCACCCAAAAAAGTTTCTTCTTCAAGAGATCAATACACAGTTGTGCTTGAAGGTTTGCGATCAGATTTTAAGATTTTTGGGGAAAGTTTGGATTTTGTAAGGGACCGAGTCACCAGAGTTGAATCTGACACATCTATTATTAAAAGAGAGGTTGCCCTTATTCGGCACAACCAAGTAACAAGAGATGAGTTCAAATTTTTGGAATCACGAGTTGCCGCTCTTGAAAAGAAGGTGAGGTAAAAGAAGCTTCTGTATTTTATCACAAAGGCTTTGTTCTAAAAGGAAGGATTGCACGTCTTTCTCGTTTGTGCTAGACTATTTTCAGTGAGGATTTATGCGTAAATTTGTTCATATGTTAGAACGTTGGTTTGGAAATTCGAAAAATCAAAATACGATAGACCAAGAAAGCTATACTAAACGTTTAGGACTTGATTCTTTTTCTGAAAGACAAAGAAAAGAGTTGGAAATTCGTAAAAAAGTTGAAACAGAACTTAACCGACCAGACCTTGAGGATGTTTCCAAAAGTATTTGGAATTTACGGAGACATCTTTCTGTCGCCGAACCACTTGATGCTTACATACAATCTGATCCAGAAAAAGCAATCGTTATTCGAAGTGAAATAGACAAGATAATGACTGAACGAGGTTTAGAGCTCTCAGATTATTTGAAATTGAAAAGAGTTAAATGTGAGGAGGAAGGTTTACTTAATCCTGGTGAAATGGATTACGAAAGTGCTAAAGCTTTAGCTGACAAGGGTCTTATGGGTGAAAATTGGAGTGAATGGAGATGGGAAAATAGGGTAAATTAGTTTTTACCCCAAGTAATATAGGGTGCTAATGTCAAGGACGGTCCTTGACATTATTTTTTTTCAAAAAACACCTCATGGTGGTTTTTTGTTGATAAATTGATAAAACTAATGCAGTATTACATCAGAAGTTTTTGCAGTAACTTTTTTGGGAAGAATGTACAGTTCCACTCGAAAGGATGAAATGAAAATTCCTCGGTTCCGTAATGTCACCTTTTGTCTTTTGGACGAAGAAGAAGCCTCTCTCAGGGCTTTCAAACAACATCTTCACTGGACGATCCATTATTTTACTCGCAGAAAGTTGATTCAGGCGCTTATCAAGACACATGCAAAGAAAACAGGTCTCCGCGGCACTATTTTTATGCGAGCCCACGGTAGAGCAACTGCGCCAGAATATCAGTACGTTGACCATGGTAAAGTAAAGTGCGTTCAGGATTGGGTTGACACACACGACGGCAAGTTTAATTTACTTATTGTGGGTTCTTGCAATGAGCAGAATTACTCTATCCGTTCGGAAAAATCGATTGTCATTCATCCGAACTGTAGTCTTAGTATCAAAACAATGATGTTTCGTAGGGGCGGGTACAGCCGAGTGTATGTTCCAGTGGTTGGGTATGTGGAACATAATCCCCGTCTCATTAAGAGGGTGACCAAGGTTTTTTTGTCATTGTGCTGAAAGAAAGATAGTCAACCTAAAGAAGGTCAGAAGCTCCAAAAGCAAGCTGGCCTTTTTCTTTTCGTCTTTTTTCTCAAAACGAGAATTGTTTTTTGCAAAGCAGTACGCAAATGTGACGACATCGGAAGTCGTTCATGAACGACTTCCGATGTCGTCACATTCCTAAAGCTACTGAAGCTCATGAAGCTTTTGAAGCTATAAGCTCATTTCGCGATCCTTTACTTTTTATCCCCATTCTGTTAAGTTATTCCCATTACCTTTGAGTCTTCGGACTCATTTTTAATCAAGATTTTTAAATAGCATGAAGGCTCTCGTTGGGAAAAAACTAAATATGACACAGATTTTTTCTGCGAAAGGTGAGAGAATTCCCGCTACACTTATTTCCATTCCCGCTCTTGTCGTCACCCAAGTCAAAACGAAGGAAAAAGATGGCTATATTGCTATTCAGCTTGGCTATGGCGTACAGAAAGAATCACGACTCAAAAAACCGCAAAAAGGTCACGCAGAAAAGCTCGGTTTTTTCAAGGGTTTCAAAGAATTTAGAACAACTGATTCCGACAAGCCGATGGCACTTGGAGATAAAGTTTTGCCAACGGTTTTCGAAGTGGGGGATGTTGTCGCAATTTCTTCAATCTCAAAGGGTAAAGGTTTCCAAGGTGGCGTGCGCAGACATCATTTTAAGGGCGGTTCTCGCACGCATGGTCAGAAGCATTCTGAACGCGAAGTTGGTTCAATCGGCGGCGGTGGCCGCGCGGGCGGTCGTGTTGCTAAAGGTATGCGTATGCCCGGACGGATGGGTGGCACGCGAGTAACGACGAAGAATTTAGAAGTGCTTCAAGTTGATGAATCGGCAGGACACATTTTGGTAAGTGGCTCTATCGCGGGAGCAAGAGGGGCGCTTGTTGAAATTCGAAGCGTATAAGAATCTAACATGAAAATACAAAACATAAAACATATAACATGGAACATTAGGAATGGGAAAAGACCTTCTTGTCTTCTTCCTCATGTTATATGTTTTATGTTATATGTTTCATAAGTGCTCATGGAAGCGACTATTTACAACCAAAGCGGAAAAGAAACGGGAAAGATCACACTTCCCGAATCAATTTTTGGCGTGCCGTGGAATGGGGATATGGTGCACCAGGTGGTAACCTCGATGAACACATCAGTTCGAAAGCCCGTCGCGCATACCAAAACTCGCGGGGAAGTTTCCGGCGGCGGTAAAAAACCTTGGCAGCAAAAAGGCACAGGTCGCGCTCGTCACGGCTCTACTCGTTCACCGATTTGGGTTGGAGGAGGAGTTGCTCACGGCCCGCGCAATGATAAGAATTTTGACCGCAAGGTTAATAAAAAAACGAAAGCCAAGGCACTTTTTGCCATTTTGTCGCGGAAAGTCCATGATGGCGAAGTGCTTTTTGTGGATACGCTCGAAGTGTCTGATGGCAAAACGGCCACAGCAAAGGGGATTGTGCAAAACCTTTCCGGTATCAAAGGATACGAGGGATTGTTTTCAAAAAAGAAAAACGCCGCGTATGTGGCGCTTTCAAAAAAAGACAAAATGGTTGAGAGAAGTTTTGGTAATTTTAGCAACTACGAAATTGAAGAGGTTCGAAATATGAATCCGGTGGACGTTTTGCAGTATAAATATGTCATTATCACTAAGCCGGAGGAGGCGCTCTCTTTTCTTGGGGGTAAGATGAAGGCAGATAAGAAAAAATAATATAACAGTATGGCATTTTTCGGATTAAAAAATAATAAAGATGAGAAGGCGGAGAAAAAAAGTTCTGCCCCTGTCGTGAAGAAGCTCGCGGTTAAAGTTACCGAGAAAAAAAGTGACACTTCTTCTGCCACTAAGCAGGTTTCTCCAACGGGAAACAAAGATGTCTCTTCAGTGCTCGTCCGCCCTCGTATCACAGAAAAAGCGGCGGCGCTCTCCGAGAGAGGAGTGTATTCTTTTGAGGTTTCTTCAGAGGCAACCGCGAGAGAAGTTGTTTCGGCTATTTCAAATTTGTATAAAGTAAAGCCTTTGAAAATTAATTTTGCGACCATGCCAGCCAAGAAACTTTTTGTTCGGGGCAAGGTTGGTTTTAAACCGGGCATCCGAAAAGCATACGTGTATCTTAAAAAAGGCGATAAGATAGAAATAATGTAACACGACACCAATATATCCCGATTTCGTTTACGAAATCGAGGATCCTCGATTCGATAAATCGAATCGGGACAAATAAGAACGAATACCACGAATGACGCGAATAAAAATAAGCTTCCGATTAGTGTCGAGATAATTTTATGAAAACATACAATCCCACATCAAAATCACGTCGCCACATGAGCACGGTTTCCTACCGAGGAGTGCTTACCGTATCCGAACCGCACAAAGCTTTGACCGCGGGTTTTAAGCGCGATGTTGGACGAAATAGTTTTGGACGTTTGACCACTCGCCACAAAGGTGGTGGACACAAGCGCTTGTATCGTTTTGTTGATTTTTCATATGACAAGTTTGATATTCCGGCGACTATTGAGACTGTCGAATACGATCCGAACCGAACGGCCTTCATTGCTCTTGTGTGCTATAAAGACGGCGAGCGACGTTACGTGGTGGTGCCGAAGAGCCTCAAAGTTGGCGATTCTTTTATTGTTTCAGAAAATGCGCCACTCAAAACCGGCAATCGCGTACCGCTCAAAAAGGTGCCTGTCGGTACATTTGTTTACAACGTCGAACTGAAACCGAAAGGCGGAGCAAAGATTGCACGCTCAGCAGGAAATTATGCCGAAGTGGTGGCTATTGAAGGTGGATATGTAAATTTGAAAATGCCTTCGAGCGAAGTTAGAAAAGTGTTGGAAAATGCCTGGGCGTCCATCGGTGAAGTTTCAAACGAGGAAAATCATTTGGTGAATATCGGCAAAGCTGGTCGTTCGCGCTGGCTTGGTATTCGCCCAACTGTCCGGGGTTCGGCTCAAAACCCGGTGGATCACCCGTACGGTGGAGGTGAGGGACGCCAAGGAAGGGGACTGCGCCGTGCGAAGACTCGCTGGGGCAAGCCATCCGGAAAAGGCCAAAAAACCCGCCGCGCCAAAAAATATTCAAATATGTTTCTGGTTTCAAGGAGAAAGGTTGGGAAGAAGAAAGAGTAGGTGCCCGCTCGGATTCTTTTTTACAAAACGCGCATATCCGCGGAAGCGGATTGCTATGCTCGCCCGAAGCGGGCTCCGCAATGTTTTGTAAAAAAGAATCCTCGCTTAAAGGAAAAAGAGAGGAGAAATCGAGAGTAAGAAAGTGAAAGGCTCGCAACTGTTACAGTGGCGAGCCTTTTACGAACGTAGTCGTAGTAGATAAGGAAGTATATAGCGGGGGTGAAAAAGGAGAAACACCATTCGTTTTCGTAGTTTTTCTCTCCCAATGAGTTGGCAAATTGTCTCTTTGGCCATGGCCTCGAAAACATTTTCCCGTAGCTCTTTTCTTAGTTCGTCCACCCTCTCTCTCCCGTCACGTTTACGAATCAATCTCGTGATCCTTTTGAGCATTCGTCTATGCCGGTTGTCCATCCTCCCTCCTTCCGTGTTGTTTTTCGATTTTTTCTCTTAACCTTGCAATTTGCGAGAGAAGCGTGTCTCGATTCGGGATATCTTTGGCAAGCCACGCTCCGAACCTTCTTAGAGACTCAATAATTTCTTCTTTGGTGCCAGGTTCCCCAACACAAAGAGGAATAAATTCCCCTTGCGTAACGGATTTTGCCAAGAATTTTTTAGCTCCCTCCCATGAGGATTTCACTTGGACAAACGGGAAGTCATCGAGACCTGTAGGAACGTCCTTCCCCAGGTCGTCGATTCCTCCGACAGGCTCCCTTGTCTCGAACACGTTGGCGTACGCTTGCTCGACATCTTTACCTAAGAAATCACTCATTCTCCCTTGGTTCTCAAAGTTTTCTATAATCATATTGCATTAAATATTACAATTGTCAATTATCTCACTTTTTATAGCGCGCGGTAATAATTGTACACCCCTTTGTTATTGCTGTCCCTTTATTTTCCCTACAGTTTGACATAATACAGGGCTCTGATAAGATAACCCTCACGCTCTCATTCGAGCTATTTATTTTAATGTTGTCATGAGCCGATCACTTAGAAAAGGGCCATACGTTGACGCTAAGCTTCTTAGAAAGATTGCGGGCAAGAAACCTGAACAATCAGGTGTTATTAAAACATGGTCGAGGCGGAGTGAAATCGCGCCGGAGATGGTGGGTTTCAAGTTTGGCGTACACAACGGTCGCGAACACCTTGAAGTCTTGATAACGGAGGATATGGTTGGGCATCGTCTCGGAGAGTTTGCCTTGACACGAAAATTTACCAAACACGGTGGTAAGATGCAAAAAGAGCTTGAAATCAAGAAGAAAGAAGCGGAAATTGCCGCCGCGCAGTCTGCCAAAGCCACGGTTGCGGAGAAGAAATAACTAGAATCCATTGGAATAATAAACGTTCAAAAGATGAGCAAAATAAACAACAATTTTTTTCAAATCATGTCACTTGGCTACCCAAATGCTCAAATTTCGCCTGCAAAAATCTCATCGCTCGTCGACGATGCCTGCATCGCCTCCTCGCGCTTCGCTTTTTTCGGCGGAAATTTGAGTATTTGTCTTAGCCATTATTATTCCAACGGATTCTAAAAACAATGGTAAAAGCCATCCTTAGAAATTATAGACAATCTCCGCGCAAAGTTCGCTTGGTCGCGGATCTTGTTCGTGGTAAAAAAGTTGATCGGGCGCTCACAGTGCTTGATTTTTTGACTAAGAAGGCTTCAGAACCAGTCCGAAACGTTATCAAGCTCGCGGTGGCCAATGCCAGACATAATTTTCATCTTGATCCGGATAAGCTTTTCATAAAAGAAATTAGAGTGGATGATGGAGTTACGCTTATGCGCCGGATGCCGCGTGCTCGTGGCAGTGCCTATCCAATCCGCAAACGCACTAGCCACATTGAAGTTTTACTTGCGACACCGGAGCGGCCGAAGTTGGAAGTCAAGACAAGAGAGGTAGAAGGAGACGAAGCAGAGGAAAAACACGAAGTCCGCGCTTAAATTTATTAGATGTCTCACACTGTACATCCATTTTCACACAGGCTTGGCATTTTGCGAGATTGGCGATCGCGCTGGTTTGCCATGAAAGATAAGTACAAAGAGCTTTTGCGCGGCGACATCATTATTCGCGAATATCTTATGAAGCGACTGCGCGGTATGTATGTTGGCGGCGTCGAAATTGAAAGGGGACAGAAATCGCTTCGCATCGTGGTCAAGACCTCACGGCCGGGCATGATTATCGGCAAAAGCGCGGAAGGAGCGCTTAAACTTAAGGAAGATCTTCTTGCTCTTATGAGAAAGCACAAGCTTCTTCAGGCATCGGAACTCAAGCTCGATATTGAAGAAATTCGTTCCCCAGAATCAAGCGCGGCGATTGTCGCCGCTATGATTGCCGAGAGTTTGGAAAAACGTCTGCCGTTTCGCCGAGTCATGAAGCAGACGATGGAGAAGGTTATGGCCAATCGAGATGTGGAGGGCATTAAGGTTTACTTGGGCGGTAGATTGGGTGGGGCAGAAATGGCTCGCTCCGAGGAGCTTAAAAAAGGCCGGATTCCGCTTCAAACGCTTCGCGCCGATGTTGATTTTGCAAGAGAGAAGGCGCACATGACCTATGGAGATATTGGTATAAAGGTGTGGATATATCGCGGGGAGATTTTTAATAAGAAATAAAATACTGCCATGTTACTCCCCAAAAAAGTTAAATATCGAAAATGGCATACCACCAGAAAGAATCCGAAAGTGTCGGCGAAATGGACTGAAAGCCGAGGCACCACGCTTTCGTTCGGAGCGTTTGGTCTCAAGGCGTTTTCAAGTGGCAGGGTAAAGTCAAATCAGCTTGAATCTGCCAGAAAAGTGATGAGTCATTGCATTGGCAAAACTGGAAAAATTTGGATTCGGGTGTTTCCTGACCGACCGTTTACCGCCAAAGGAGCCGAGGTGGGGATGGGCGCCGGCAAGGGAGATCCACAAGGATACTGCGCAGAGATTAAGCCAGGACGAATCCTTTTTGAAATAGATGGAGTGGAGGGTGTGGTGGCAAAGGAAGCCCTTCGCAAAGCAGGCACCAAATTGCCAGTCAAGACCAAGATCATAAGTCGAGTCCACTAAGGAGGACAAGAGGTGTTTACATATATGGCGAGCATTAAAGAAAAAAACGAAAAAGATCTGGCAAAAGAATTACACGACAAGCGCGAAGCGCTTCGAGTGTTTCGTTTTGGCAGCGCGGGGAGCAAGAGCCGAAACGTTAAAGAAGGCCGTGCCATTAAAAAAGACATTGCTCGGATTTTAACGGAACAGACGGCGAGGAGAGCTTCGGGAGTTGCAGGAGCTTCAAAAGTGAGATAGCTTTTAAGAAAATAATATGGAACAGAGAGAAATTAGGAAAATAGGAGACAAAAACACCAGCAGAAAGGTGTTTTCGGGCACGGTCGCCTCTGTCAAAATGAAAGACACTGCGGTTGTGGTGGTTCGCCGCTATGTGAAGCATCCTAGATACCAGAAGTTTGTGCAGTATTCAAAACGATACAAAGTACATAACTCGGGGAATACCCTCGCGCTCGGCCAAATTGTGTCGTTCGAGGAATGTCGGCCGATTTCCAAAGACAAGAAGTTTAGAATTTTAACGAACGAGCGAAGCGAGAAAGTATAAAATTCTTACCCCCTAAACTTTTTGCCCTCGTCCCGATAGGTATCGGGACAATCGAGGGACAAGGGCAAAAAGTTTAGGGGGTGCTAAATTTTCAAAATTCGCAGACTCATTAAGAAAATTAACATGATTCAACCACGTTCAATTGTGACCATCGCGGACAATTCCGGAGCAAAAGTCGGGCGCATTTTTAAAGTGCTTGGCGGTTCAAAGAAAAGATACGCGGTTATTGGAGAGTTGGTGGTGCTTTCCGTTCAGAAAGCGGAACCGCGAAAGGCCGTTAAGAAGAAAGATGTGCTTGAGGCCGTGGTAGTTCGTCAGCGAAATCCCTACCGGCGCAAAGACGGCTCCTACATCCGTTTTGATGAGAACGCGGTGGTGATTTTGGAGAAGGGAAAGCTTGATCCGATTGCCGGACGCGTATTCGGACCGATTCCGCGCGAGCTAAGCGAGCTCGGGTTTCAGAAAATCGCCTCGTTAGCGCCGGAAATCGTTTAATATAATCAAATGTTTATCAAAAAAGGCGACACTGTTATAGTTCGATCTGGCAAAGACAAGGGTAAAACCGGCAAGGTTGTTAAGGCTTTTCCAAAGAAATCCTCTGTCATTGTCGCGGGTGTCCATGTTCGCAAAAAACACGAGCGGCCAAAAAGAGGTGGTCAGAAAGGTCAAATTGTCGAGAAAGCCCTACCGATTCACGTATCGAGTGTTATGCTTGTTGATTCGGAGAGTGGAAAGGGAACGCGAGTTGGTTTCAAAATGGTTGGCGGAAAAAAGATGAGAGTGGCAGTCAAAAGCGGCAAAGAAATAAAATAATATGAAAAAAGAGCATTCCAAAGAGTCAGTCAAAGATAAAGTTCAAAACACCTTCCAAACCATTGGAAAATCTTTGGGCTACAAAAATGTTATGCAAGCGCCACGCCTTAAAAAGGTGGTGGTCAGTGTCGGCACTGGTTCGATGAAAGACAAGAAGAAACTCGAGCTTGTCGCCGATCGTCTTTCAAAAATAACCGGCCAGAAACCATCGAGCCGTCCGGCCAAGCAATCAATCGCGTCTTTCAAGCTTCGACAAGGTGAGCCAATTGGCTTTCAGGTAACGCTCCGTGGTCCTCGCATGTTCGGTTTCTTGGAGAAGTTCCTCTCAATTGCTTTGCCTCGCACCAAGGACTTCCGAGGGATTTCGAGAGGGGCGGTGGATTCCGTTGGGAACATTACTATTGGCGTCAAAGAGCACACTATTTTCCCAGAGACAACCGACGAAGAACTCAAAGACGTTTTTGGTCTGGCCATTACGCTTGTCACTACCGCTAAAAACAAAAAGGAAGCTCTCGCCTTTTTCGAACACATCGGTATTCCGCTCAAGAAATAGGTTGAAGTAAAAAAATAATCAAAGCGATTTGTTTTGTAACATATCTTAGGTGATCGCTTAAGTTGTGTTACAAGGTAGGTGATTTAGAGAATGGGGGTAAACAAAGGCTAGCGTGTTTGTTCTCTCGAAAATTCTGTAATGCACTGTTGTTGTAAGCTACTTGCTTTAATTTTATCGCAGAAAGACAAGTCCTTTTTCTTGATTGCGAGGGTGGTGTAACAAATTTTTTGTTTTGTTAAATCCAGACTGATTGCCTCGCACCCATCCACTCCTATGGTACCGAAATAGGCAAATGTTTTGTATAGACAACTATCTTTTATTTGTGAATTTGAAATAGCGAGACAACGTTTGTACACATTTTCACCATTCTTGAATTGAACCGCGTAGTAATAGTAGCAGCCGTCTCTTTTTTGTTCTGATCCAATCGTTTTACACTGATCAAAACTTGTTGGCAAAAAGGTAGGGAGTATCATTAAAAGGGATAAAGGAATCGGCAAGAACAGAAAAAATCGTCTCAAAAAATTTACCTTTATTTTTGAAAGAAGTTTTACGATCAGGACAATTGGTATCGAGAAAATAGTAAGTAGCATAAGGTAGAGTATCAGAAATTGGAAAAGACCGAAGAATGGAACAATAGAGACGATGAGAATAATAAACCAGAGATGGATTGCGCTCTTTAACGCGGTCTTGAATCCCTGGTTGTAGGCAGTAGTACTAAAAAGAGCCGCATATATGATGAGGCTAATATAAGGCAAATCACTAACTAATTCTGATGGGAGATCACCAACTGTGAGATATGCTTTATACAAACCATCTGGCCAACTCAGGCCACCTGTTCTTGTGTAGAGAAAATATTGGAGAATTATTTTACCGCAGACAAAGAGAAATGTATAAAGCCATATAAAATAAAAGAAAGGAGGGTTTTTAAACTCATTTAGATGAATTTTTTCTGTGTATGAAGCTGCGGGGCTTTTTTTGGGGACGGAGTAATTTTGAAGTTCCATATTAATTTAAGTGTATAACAACTCCAAGCAACCAACAATCACTTGTTATTAACAATACCAAAGCCCAAGAAAGGTTATCAACGTTGGTTGTCATAGATAGGATAAAATTGACACCTCTCTCTCGACCTGCTAAGCTACTCGAAAGCCTTTAGAGAGGCTAGCGTATAGTTGGCACTGCTGGAATTCCTCGAGCAACACTCGGAATACCCAGCGAACCAATTATTTTTTTGTTAGAAATTAAGGAACGTAGTGACTATAATTTCTTAACCCGCTAAACTTTTTGCAACAAAAGTTTTTCGGGTGAAGATTTTCTGCAACTCACTTCGTTTGTTAAGAAAATCATTCATGGCCAAAGCATCAGTCCGGGCGCGAGCCCTCAAAAAACCAAAATTCAAAAGCCGCGTTGTTCGACGCTGTTTTCGTTGTGCCCGCAAAAATGGTTTTATGCGTGATTTTGGTCTGTGTCGTATCTGTTTCCGCGAGTTTGCGAATGAGGGCATGATTCCGGGCATTAAAAAATCCTCATGGTAAAAGATACTGTCGCAAACCTCATAACCGAACTCAAAAACGCGAGCGATTCCGGCAAGGGAGCCATTCTTTTTCCGTACTCTGGTTTGCATCTCGCCATCGCGGAAGTTTTGGAGAAAAACGGTTTTGTGAAAGCGGTTTCCAAGAAAGGCAAAAAAATCAATAAATTCGTTGAAATAGAATTGCTGTATCATGACGGCAAGCCACGCATTACCGGTGTGAAACGGATTTCCCATCTTTCAAAACGAATCTATACGTCCGCGCGCGACATCCAGCCATTTAAAAACGGCATGGGTTCAACAATTGTTTCAACCACCAAAGGTGTATTGACAGACAAGGAAGCTAAGAAGGAGCACATTGGCGGAGAAGTTTTATTTGCCATTTGGTAATTTGTATACACACATGTCCCGCTTAGGAAAAAAACCACTTGTCATTCCAGAGAAAACCGAAGTTTCATTTTCGGGCGGTGTTGTTTCCGTACGCGGACCTTTAGGAGTGATCACGCGGGATGTTCGTCCGGAGGTTGGTGTTGTCGTTGCTGACGGGAAGGTGACACTCTCGCTTCTTAAGAATAATCTTGAGGGAAGAGCACTCTGGGGCACTTATGCCTCTCACATCAAAAACATGATCACAGGGGTCAATAAGGGTTTTGAAAAAAAGTTAATCATCGAGGGAATCGGTTACAAGGCGGAAGTGAAGGGGAATGAAATTATTTTGAATATCGGTTTTTCCCATCCCGTTAAAATTAAAATTCCGGAAGGTGTAAAAGTGGTCTCTGAAAAAGGAAACATGACTTTTTCTGGTATAAACAAGGAAACAGTCAGTTCATTTGCAGCTACCGTGAGAAGCCAGAAAGAGCCGGAACCGTACAAAGGTAAGGGCATTCGATATGACAAGGAGGTTATTCGAAGAAAACAAGGGAAGAAAACCGCATAGTTAAAAATTTGCCATGAGTATCATTAAAACAAACAAAAGAGAAAGACGTCACCGAAAGATTCGGGCAAAAGTTTCTGGTACAAGCGCGAGGCCTCGGCTTGCGGTTTTTCGTTCAAACAAACATCTTTACGCGCAGATTATTAATGATGAGAAAGGCGAGACGTTGGCGACCGCGACATCCCGCGAAGTAGGAGGCAAAACCCTTCTTGAAAAAGCTCGGGAAATTGGGAAAATAATTGCCAAAAAGGCCGTCGCGAAGAAGATTGATAAGGTGGTGTTTGACCGAGCTGGATATGTTTACACCGGCAAGATTAAGGCCTTAGCCGAAGGTGCGCGAGAAGGAGGGTTGTCTTTTTAAATATTTATGGGTATACAAGAAACAAAAAAAGAAGTGATTGAAGAGGCGGCGATTGTGAGCGCCTCTGCTCCAGTTGTCACTCCAATCGCCGCCGATTTAGCCGGAAGGAAAGACGAAGTGGGAGGGGGCAGGGTGATGCGACGCAATACCCGCCGCGGGCCTTCTCGCGAAGGTAGACCCAAGCCGGAATATGACCAGAAGATCATCAATATCCGGAGAGTCACGCGCGTGGCCGCTGGCGGAAAGCGCTTTAATTTCAGCGTGGCGCTTATCTTGGGAAATAAAAAAGGTTCAGTGGGCGTCGGTTTGGGTAAGGGGGCTGATACCGCGCTTGCGATAGACAAAGCGGTTCGCAGCGCCAAGAAACATTTGATCACACTTAGACTGACCAAAACCGGATCAATTCCTCACGTTGTCGAGACCAAATATTCGAGCGCGCGTGTTTTCATTCAGCCGTCGCCGGGAAGGGGAATCGTGGCAGGTAGCGCTATTCGTTCCGTTCTTGAGCTGGCGGGCATTAAGGATGTCACGGCGAAACTTTTTTCTCCGACCAAAAATAAATTGAATATCGCTCGGGTTGCCATTAAAGCGCTCTCCACTTTGCCTCGTATAAAATAAAACCATGCAAACACACAATGTCGTTCAACAGCATAAAAGAATGCACGCCCGCTCTGTCGGACGTGGCGGTAAGCGCGGTAAGACCTCGGGACGAGGTACTAAGGGGCAGAAAGCGCGCTCGGGCCGGAAAATCCGGCCGGAAATCCGCGATGTTATTAAGCGTTTGCCAAAGCTTCGTGGTCGCGGTAAAAACAGCTTCAAAGGTTTCCAAAGCGCTTGGCGGCCGGTAAATCTTTCGGCGGTTGAGGCGGCTTTTTCCGCCGGAGAAAATGTGACGCCGGAGGTCTTGGTTCAAAAAGGTATTGTTGCTAACACGGAAGGCAAAGCCCCGCGCGTCAAAATTTTAGGCGATGGCGAATTAACAAAAAAATTGTCTTTTTCTTCCATTTTTACTTTCTCTGCCTCGGCTAAAGCAAAAATTGAAAAGGCTGGCGGCTTGATAAAGTAAAAGATTACGAAGATTGTCCACATGAAAACTTTTTTTGAAAAATTACAATTGGTGTTACATGATCAGGTGCTCCGAAAGCGTATTTTCTTTACGCTCGGCTTTCTTTTGGTCTCTCGGCTACTCTCGGCCGTTCCGATTCCCGGCGTTGATGTCATCCAACTTGAAAATTTCCTGTCCAGTAGCCAATTTTTCGGATTCCTGAACATCTTCTCCGGCGGTGGGCTTTCAAACCTCTCCATCGTCCTTCTTGGTGTTGGTCCATACATTACCTCGTCAATCATTATGCAACTTTTAACCATGATGTCGCCGAAACTGAAAGCGCTTTATCACGAAGAAGGCGAGGCCGGCCGGCTCCGATTTACCCAATACTCAAGATTTTTAACCGTGCCACTTGCGATTATCCAAGGCTTGAGTTTCTTAATTATTTTAGAGCGGCAAGGGGTACTTTTGCCTTTAACCACATTTGATTTCGTCGTGAACGTGGTTGTGGTTGTTGCAGGGTCGCTCCTTCTTATGTGGATTGGCGAACTTATCACTGAATTTGGCATTGGTAATGGCGTGTCGCTTTTAATTTTTGCTGGTATCGTCGCTGGACTGCCAAGTATTGTCCAGCAATCCATTTTCCTTTTTGATGTATCTCAAATCCCGATGTACATCGCGTTTTTGGCGGCTGCCCTACTTATTGTGCTTGGTGTGGTTGTAGTCACGGAAGCCGAGCGGCCGATTCCGGTAACGTATGCCAAACGTGTTCGCGGCGCGAAAGTCTATGGCGGTATCTCGACGTACCTACCACTTCGGGTTAATCAAGCAGGTGTTATCCCAATCATCTTCGCGCTTTCCATCTTGCTCTTGCCGCAAATGGTTCTCAATTTTCTCCAGACAATTCCAAACCCGCTTCTTTCGAGTATCGCGTCCGTCGGCTTGAGTATTCTCTCAAACAGTTGGCTGTACGCTATTATGTACTTTGTTTTTGTGTTTCTTTTTACCTATTTTTACACCGCTGTTACCTTCGACCCCGATTCTATTTCTGAAAATCTTCAGAAAAGCGGCGCCTTCGTGCCGGGCGTTCGCCCGGGCCAGCCGACGTCGGAGTATCTTGCAAAAGTGTTGACCAGAATTACGCTAGTTGGCGCGCTTTTCCTCGGTCTTATCGCGGTGCTTCCTTTGATTGTGCAAGCGCTTACGAATATCGCGTCTCTCGCAATCGGCGGCACAGCTCTTCTCATCGTGGTTTCTGTAGTCCTCGATTTGATCAAGCGCATTGACGCACAGGTGTCCATGCGCGAGTATTAAGAGGAGCTTTTAGCCGCAGTAGCTTCCAAAGCTTCGCTAGCTTTTAAAAAAATGAAGAAAAAATCCAAGGTTCAACCTTGGAGTTTTGATTATTTTTAGATTAAAAATATATCCAATTATACCATTTCAAGCAAAAAATTAAAAAGTTATACACAGATTGACATAAGTATAAATATATTATCTAAAACTTGACAGGGGTAGGGGTGTCAGCGTATACTTTAATCAGACCACGGGAATCACAACGATTCCCTTGGTGTGCACACCAAAACAGGCCTCTATTAGGCCGTAAAATAAGCATAGGTATGATTCTTTTCGTTCCACTTGTAGGCAACATAAGAAAAACAGAGTGTTCGGGAGACTTACTTCTTGAGCCCGAAATTCTCTACACAGTTTCAAGCTCTACTTCGGGAGAGGTTGAGCGTGAAAAGTTAAAGCTCTTAACAGAGCCGACCTCCTTCGAGTGAAGAGAGGCCGAAACAACAACCTTCAACTATAGGAGGAATCATGAATGTTGATTCTCAAAGTTGGCTCTCTGGCCTTATCACTGGAAACGGTGGCGGCTCAAAGACTGGCCACAAGGAATATTAGGCCGTAAGTGGGAAGAAATAAAACACTTCCCACTTTTCTAAAATGAAATTTATTATTTACAGTGTAATAGGATTCGCAAGCTATTATCTCGTTATGTTTACGATTGCCTACTTCTTCCTAAAAAAACACTGGTTCCAACATAGCGTCGCTCACTTACTAGAACTTATCCACGAACTTAAAGGAGAACACAAATGAACAGAACACTTTTTATCACACTCGCTTTCTCATACATTCTTTCCCCTTTTCTTTTTGAAATCTTCTTCAAAGAAAATGGAGATTATTTTACCGCCGGTCTGATTGCTCTCTCACTTCTTTTCTTCCTTGTTGTGGAGCTTAAAACTAAATATATTTCGCAGACAGCGCAACACTTCTCGACTGGCGGCCGCTATATTAAAAAACTTATACATCTGCCTTTTTCTAAATACTTTGAATAACGAAATGCAAAATTGAAGACAAACCGAATAGCCACAGACACGTGGATTTTTTCAAACACACACTCAACACCAAAGATTCGAGAAA
>MHRY01000030.1 GCA_001822675.1 Candidatus Taylorbacteria bacterium RIFCSPLOWO2_01_FULL_45_34b | reverse complement strand
TATCCATGCGACCTAACGATTCCAATGTTTGAAGGTGTAATGTTAAAAGGTAGAAGACCCGGACTTTCTATTTCAACATGATCTTCAAAAATTTTAATTTCAATATCTTTTTTGGTGTGGTAATCCCTATGTATCACAGCATTCGTGATAGCTTCTTTTATCGCCCTCTCCGGAATTTGATATTGAGTAACAAAGCCAGATGGAATTCTTATACCGCTTCGCAGTAATGTGAGCACATACTCATGGCCATCTTTTATTACCTTTGTTATTGGCCCACTTATTGTCTGCGGAGTACCGATAAGATTCAGTGTTTCTTTAATCGTTTCTAAATTTCCCTCATATTGAAAGACTCTGATTGTACATTTTGTTTCCATAAGATCATTCGGATATTCTGCAAAAAGCAAAACTGCGGCGCGAGTTGGCAACAAATTACCACTCTTATCTTTTCTCACTAAACCAGTCTTTTCTAGTATCGAACTTATGGCGTTTTCTTCAATTCCTCGCTTTTTTCTCCACGCTTCATAATAATTTGTTTTGAGCAAATTTATATCAACATTTACCAATTCTGAATCTGCTCGCTCAAAACCCTTGACGTAAGCAAAGTGAATAATTTCCTGCGGCGACAATCTCTTGTTCCCTCTTTCCTGTCTGATATAAACATGATTTTCAACAGAACGAAAACCATCCGCAACTTTTGGAATGACGAGCCATCCAATCCTAACTTTTTTATCAGGAACCTCTATTAATTCTGGTGGCCAAATTGAAGAAATTGGAGGAGAAATTTTTTTAACACTTCGTCCAAGTTCATCATACAATTCAATATTTTCCTCAATCCCAAAAATTCTGTCATGACCTTTAGTTGTGGTTTTTTGTGGATCATCAATGCCGAGCACGATAATACCTCCGTCGGTATTTGCCATTGCAACGATTGACTGTAGAACCTTATCGAGAGTTTCGTTACGACTCCCGAGTCGTTTAAACTCAAGCGTTCTTGATTCAAACGGTATTGAAAGTATTTGATTTATAAAATCTTCTTTGGACATAGTTATTTCAAAAGCTCATCACTTGAAACTCCGAGCGCTTTGGCTAGATTCGCAATAGTTGAAAGTGTCGGATTAGTCTTTCCATTTTCAATATTGCTCACATATCCTCGACCGAGCCCAAGCGTTCGAGCAATATCACCTTGCGATATACCTTTCTTGGTTCTAATTCGCTTCATGTTATTTCCGAGCTTTGTTGATTCGTTATTCACAAATCAAGTATAGCTCTTGCTATATTATACTACAATCTTATATTATAATGTAAGTGTGGAAGCCCCGCCTCTCGCCCCATCGCCCATTCAATTTCAAAAAAATCCCGCGCAAAACAAATCAAGCATGGAGAAAGCGGTGGGAGCGAGGGCGGGAACGCCGAGGCTTTGCGAGGCGTTAGCGGAATAGTTGAAGTCCCACAGAATCGGAGCGTAAGATTAGGTTTAGATCCACCACGCACGCGGAGCGTGCGAATCACTCCGGTTTCTGTCCAAAATAGGTTCGCGCAAAGTTAATTAAAGAGCACAACAAAGGACTTCGGTCAGTTTCGGAAAAAGAAATCGGGGCGGAGCCGTTTTGCCGAACGGCAAAACGGCGAATGGTGGACTGGGCAAAATTAAATTCGGGCTTCCAAATCCAAGACGGGGATTTTTCGGAAATGAGGCGGTTCGTCATGCACAAAGGCATTATGGATTTGAGAAATCCATTTCCAATTTTTTGAAGAAGCAATTTTTACTAATTAAACGATTCCTTCGCTATGAACAATCAAGTACCAACAAAATACTTTCTCTACATCCGCAAATCCACTGATGAGGAAGACCGCCAAGTATTGAGCTTGGAATCTCAACACTCCGAGCTCAAAGAATTTGCCGAGCGTGAGAGGTTAGAGATTGTAGAGACTTTTATTGAAAAGAAAACTGCTAAAATTCCGGGTCGTGAAGTGTTTAATACTATGCTCGACAAATTGGAGAGCGGTCTTCCTCATCAGTTCGGTATTTTGGCATGGCATACGGACAGGTTGTCTAGAAACTCCGTCGATGGCGGACGGCTGATATATCTACTAGATACTGGAAAACTTGCCGACTTAAAATTTCCAACATCTGTTTTTGATAATTCACCATCGGGCAAGTTTTTTCTCTCCATCGCTCTTTCTAATGCCAAGTATTACATAGACAACCTGTCCGAGAATGTCAGGCGAGGGAATCGCGCTAAATTACGCCAAGGCGGATGGCCTGGGCAAAAACCTTTTGGCTACATTTACGATCACAGACTTCGCAACATTGTGCCAGAGCCGAGAGAAGCAAAAATTGTTAAAAAGGTTTTTGCCGAATATGCCACGGGGAAATATAATCTCCGTACTATTGCCGATTATCTCGCCAAATTAACTAAAACAAAAGTGAAGTCTAATTATGGTATTGAATCACTTTTGAGAAACGAATTGTATATGGGCGTGATGAAGTGGAACGGTGAAGCTCACGAAGGAAAATTTCAGCCGCTCATTACAAAACAATTGTTTACGAAAGTCGCGGAAGTTTTGCGAGAGAGAAGCAAACCTCGCAAAACCAAATCAAAACATGATTTTCCTTTTGTAGGACTTTTTCATTGTTCATGTGGCTCCATGATTACGGCACAATGGACACATGGCAATGGTGGCACTTACAGATACTATCGTTGCACAAGGAAGCACGGCGCGTGTAGCGAGAAGTATGTGCAGGAAAATGATTTGAAACGAAAAATCATAAAAAAGTCGCAAGCAATCGCTTTGCCATGCGATTGGGCGCATGAATTGTATGCAATGCTCGAAACTGAAGAAAAGAAGGGTGCCCAATCGGCTACCACTTCCGCAGAAGCAATCTCAAAGAAATTGTTTTTGCTCGATGAAAAGCTCGACAAGCTCGTCAGTGGCTACTTGGATAATTTGATTGATGAGGACACTTATCGCAAGAAAAAGTGCGAGCTTGTCGAGCAAAAAATATCTCTCAAAAACGAAAAGGAGTTGCTTCTGCAGAAGCGGATGAGCGGCTGGATCGAACCAACGCGAGAATACATAAAAACCTTATGCCAAGCGGAAAAAATTGCTTCTGTGGAATCTCTAGGAGAAATATCTCAATTTGTTCAAAAAATTGGAACGAACCGCCTCATTTCCGAAAAATCCCCGTCTTGGATTTGGAAGCCCGAATTTAATTTTGCCCAGTCCACCATTCGCCGTTTTGCCGTTCGGCAAAACGGCTCCGCCCCGATTTCTTTTTCCGAAACTGACCGAAGTCCTTTGTTGTGCGTCGGGTAGGATTCGAACCTACGTAGGCGATGCCAGCGGTTTTACAGACCGCCCTCGTTGACCACTTGAGTACCGACGCAAAGTAACAGAAAAGAGTATAGCCAAAAAAAACGGTTTTTACCAGAAGGATAAAAACAGCGTGTAGCTACAGAAGCTTCCAAAGGTTTTAGGGAGGGGGGATAAAAAAATATGGGAAATCCCCATACATCAACTTTAAGCTATAGCCGCGCAAATTAGATGTCTCGTGATTTATTACAAATTTTTATTTTTTCTCTTTTTTATTTTCTTAAAGCTCCTGAAGCTTTGGAAGCTCCAAGCTCTCCCTTTTCGTTTGCCACACAAACCCGCCTGTGTTAGGATAAGTTTTCCATGATAAATGTCGCTGTGGAAAAAAATAGCAACGAAAGCACCGCTAGTTTACTGCGACGTTTTACTCGTCGAGTACAAGGTTCAGGCGTGCTTCCGCGCGTCCGAAGCCTCCGCTACAAAGATCGCAACCAATCCCGCTACACCAGAAAGAAAGTCGCCCTCAAAAATCTACGGAGGCGCGAAGAGGTTAAAAAATTGATTAAACTCGGCAAAATGGCTGAAAAAATCGGACGATAGAATGTCTGCTTCGCCTGTATGCGAAAAAACAAAGCGACCACGTTCTCTCTGACCAATCTTTCTAAAGACAAGCTCCCACGCTTGCCTTTTTTAAAAATGAAAGAAACTGTGCTCGGCAAAAAATATGAGCTTAGTCTGGTATTTGTTACCAATTCCCTCTCAAAAAAATTAAATCGGCTGTATCGGCAAAAAAACAAGGCGACTGATATCTTAAGTTTTACGCTTGGTAAAAAAACAGGCGAAATTTTCATAAGTCAAAAAGCGGCAAAAGCCGAAGCGCCGAAATTCAACCAAAAACTCTCCCCTTTCATCGCTCGGCTATTTATCCACGGTCTCTTCCATTTGAAAGGATTCGAACATGGTAGTACAATGGAGTATCAAGAAAGACAAGTGGGGCGAAAATTTGGAATTAACGGGGAAGTTCCAATAAACCCGCCCGAACGACTGCAACGTTTCAGTCGGGCGGGCAAGAAACAATAACCAGATAAATTCCAAACACCAATAATCAAACGAATTCTTTTCCTTGTTGAGATTTGGTTATTGGCTATTATTTGGTGTTTGCATCTTGGTGTTTGGTGATTATTCTCTATCTTTGGTTATTAACAAGAATGGCTCGAACTGTTTCAGTCGGAATAGATATAGGCACGTACCATATCAAGGTTATGGTGCTTGAAAATGCTACTCAAAACGGCAAACCGGCGCCAAAAATCTTGGGCACTGGCTTCGCGGAATCAAAAGGCCTCCGACACGGCTACATCATGAACAAAGCCGAAAACGTCGCCGCGCTCACGAAAGCGGTACGACAAGCTGAAAAAATGTCGGGCATGAAAATCCGCCGCGCCATTGTCTCTGTTGGCGGCATCGGCCTCTCCTCATTCGCTTCAACCGGCGCAACCATGATCTCCCGCGCTGATCTCGAAATTACTGACCTTGATGTCGAAAAAGTGGCAAGCACAAGTCAAAACGAAATCCCACCGGCACATTCCCAAAACCGCAAAATCATCCATCGCATTCCAATCCAATACAAAATAGATGGCAAAACTATTGTCGGTCTGCGCCCATCTGGCATGAAAGGCACCAAGCTCGAAGTTAAAACGCTTTTCATTACCTGCCTCGAACAGCACCTCGATGATCTTGTCGACGTGGTAGAAGAAGCCGGTATCGAAGTTTTAGATATTGTCGCCTCACCGATTGCCGCGAGTCTGGTGACTTTAACGAAAACTCAAAAAATCGCCGGCGCGGTGCTCGCGAATATCGGCGCTGAAACCGTCTCCATTGTCGTCTATGAAAATGACATCCCAATTTCACTTGAAGTTTTTCCGCTCGGGAGCAACGATATCACGAACGACATCGCGCTCGGCCTCAAAGTACCACTCGAAGACGCGGAACAAATCAAAAAAGGCAGCTTAATCGGCGCTGAGTATTCAAAACGAAAGCTCGAAGAAATTGTTACCGCGCGCCTTTCAGACATTTTTGATTTGATCGATGCTCATCTTAAAAAAATCGGACGAAACGGGCTACTGCCAGCGGGCATCATCATAACCGGCGGTGGCTCGAGGTTGGCAACACTCGAGGATTTGGCGAAAGCAGCGCTCAATCTCCCTTCTCGAATCGCCACCCTTTCGTTTGGCGGAAACATCCGCGATCTCGGCGATTCTGTTTGGTCTGTCGTATACGGCCTCTGTCTTCTCGGCCTTTCCGAAGAAGAAAGTCCTTTCGGAGCTACCCTTGTTCATCACACCAAAAACAAAGCAATTGAGTGGATTAAACAGTTTTTGCCCTAACGCGACACCAATATATCCCGATTTCGTTTACGAAATCGAGGATCCTCGATTCGATAAATCGAATCGGGACGAATGTGCGTGAATAACACGAATAAGAAACTTAACCCCCCGTTACGTCTCCAAAACAAGCGATTCTTACAGCACAACATAGTTTATTTGTAAACTATTGTTATTTCTTTCGTCTTTCTGTTATGATGGGCGGACTTATGAGGGAGCAGAGCAGTCACATACTTCCTCACATGGCCTTTCTAATAACCTTTTCCACTTTTACTTTAGATTTTAAACTTATATAACGTTATGCCCCAACTAAAACCAGAAATCGAAGCGTTCGCTCGCATCAAAGTGCTCGGTATCGGCGGTTCAGGCAAAAATGCCGTCAACCACATGGTTAATTCCAAGGTCAAAGGCGTTGAATTCATCGCTATCAACACCGATGCGCAAGATTTGCATAATTCCCTCCCAAAAAAGAAAATCCACATCGGCAAAAATCTAACGCATGGTTTGGGCGCCGGCATGAACCCAGATATTGGCCGTAAAGCTGTTGAAGAAAACAAGGAAGAAATTCAGGAGGCGATAAAAGGCGCGGACATGGTGTTTGTAGCAGGTGGAGTCGGTGGCGGCACATTCACCGGCGCGGCACCGATTGTCGCTCGAATTGCCAAGGAATTGGGCGCGCTCACCGTCGGTGTCGCAACCAAACCATTCTTTTTTGAAGGCATTCAACGCATGCGACTCGCCGAGCAAGGCATTGAGGAACTAAAACAATCAGTCGACTCAATTATTGTCATTCCAAACGACCGCCTGCTTTCAATTGTAAGCAAAGAAACCACGGCAAAAAACGCCTTCGCCATGTGCGATGAGGTTTTGAAGCAGGCCGTCGAGGGAATTTCGGACTTGATCACTACACCCGGCATCATCAACATTGACTTCGCCGACATTCGAGCTGTCCTTGAAAATACCGGCTCCGCGCTTATGGGCATCGGGCTGGCCACCGGAGAGAAGCGCGCGGAGGAAGCGGCACGTTCAGCTATCAATTCTCCGCTTCTTGAAGTTTCCATAAACGGTGCTAAGGGCGTACTCTTCTCGATTGCTGGCGGAGACGACCTCACTATGTTTGAAATTCAAGATGCCGCCAAAATCATCACCGAATCAATCGATCCGAACGCCAAAGTCATTTTCGGTACAGTACGCGACGAAAAACTGAAAAAGGGTGAGGTCAAAATCACGGTCATTGCGTCTGGTTTCCCAGAAGGCAGTCTGCCTCGAAAAACACTCTTCGGTTCTGAAGGAGCTGACGATAAGAAAGGCAAAATTTTCAATTCTATTCTCTCCCCTATTGGCAAAAGTGAAAAGCCTGAAGAGAAAAAGGGCGAGACCAAACCGATGGCGACCGAAGAAGACGATTGGAGCGCAGTGCCGGCTTTTTTGCGAAGAGCGAAGAAATAGCTTGAAAAATAAGCTTATAGGAAGAGAGCTGCAGAAGCTTCGGGAACTTTAAGAAATAGGAAAAAGAAAAAACTCGCAAGTGATCGCGGGCTTTCTTTTTTTGTTTCTCGGCGTATGATGACAGAGGAAGGAATCACATGAAAAAACCGATACTCAACTTTGGACCATTGAAAGACAACCCGCCGGGAATCAGAATTGACCTCGAAATCATAGAACTTCCACCGAGCACTATTCCCCGAAAGGAACTGCGCCGGCTCATAAGAAAAACTGTCCGAGCAAAACTTCCTGAATTCGAGGAGAAACTTCTGGAACGTTGGGAAAATCATGTGAGAGAAATGCTGAACTGAAACCATAGACAGAGTGATATTCAAACAAGAGGCCGAAACGCCTCTTTTTCTTTTTAAAATTTTCGACATTCTTCTCCTTATAAGCTATAATCTTCTATGTTTATTCTTAAAAACTAAAGCTTGCAAAGCTCCTGAAGCTTTAGAAGCTAAAAGCTTGATTTATGTTTGACTTAATCATCATCGGTGGTGGCCCTGCAGGCGTCGCGGCGGGAGTATACGCGTCACGAAAGCGTTTGAAAACGTTTTTTATCACCAAAGATTTTAACGGCCAATCGTCGGTTTCGGAAGATATTCAAAACTGGATCGGCACCGTTTCAATCACTGGCGCTAAACTCGCCGAAGATCTCAAGAAACATCTTATGGCGTATGCCGCGGATAGCGTGCAAATCAAAGAAGGCGAGTATGTTAAAGACATTTCAAAAATCCCCGAAGGTTTTTTAGTGAAGACAGAAACCGGAGAATACAAAACAAAAACCGCGCTTTTAACTGCCGGCAGCCACCATCGCAAACTCGAAATCCCGGGTGCCAAAGAATTTGAAAACAAAGGTATCACCTATTGCGCCTCATGCGATGGGCCGCTTTTTTCAGATCAGGATGTTGTCGTCATTGGCGGTGGTAATGCCGGTTTTGAAACTGCGGCACAACTACTTGCCTACTGCAAATCAGTCACACTCATTCAGCGCTCGCCGGAGTATCGCGCCGATCCCGTGACAGTCAAAAAAGTGTTGAGCAATCCGAAAATGACGGGCATCACCAACACCGAACTTATTTCGATCCAGGGAGACCAATTCGTACAATCAATTACCTTCAAAAAACTCGATGAAAATAAAACTATCACGTTGCCGACGACTGGCATCTTCGTCGAAATCGGCCTTCTTCCTTCAACAGAAATGGTCAAAGATCTGGTAAAGCTCGACGACTACAAACATATCGTCGTTGACCCGCGCACAGGGCGCGCGTCGGTTTCGGGCATCTGGGCCGCTGGAGATTGCACCGACGGACTCTATCACCAAAACAACATCGCGGCCGGCGACGCCGTCAAAGCGCTCGAAGATATCTACAGTTTCCTCCACGCGGCAAAAGCGTAGGTTGCTATCAAAACTTAATCTGCGGAAGGGAGAGGACTTGAAACTTACAGTTTCAGTACCCCGATTGGATTTTTTGTGCGCTCGGAAGCTTCAAAAAATACTCAATCGGGCTTCAAGTCCCACACGGAAGCATAATATGCTTCCTCCTTCCGCCCTCGCGGAACTCGTGCGGAAGGGAGAGGACTTGAAACTTACAGTTTCAGTACCCCGATTGGATTTTTTGTGCGCTCGGAAGCTTCAAAAAATACTCAATCGGGCTTCAAGTCCCACACGGAAGCATAATATGCTTCCTCCTTCCGCCCTCGCGGAACTCGTGCGGAAGGGAGAGGACTTGAACCTCCACGCCCTTGCGGGCACCGCTTTTCGAGAGCGGCTCCTTACCAATTCGGAACACCCTTCCATTAAATAAGAGCTTATCATTTTTTTGCCATTTCGACAAAAAATGCTATGATTTTCCAGTCTGTATTTCTGGTCTTGTTCTATAATCCAGAATCTACATTCTATAATCTATTCAAAACGGCCTCATCGTCTAGCCTGGTCTAGGACACGGCGTTCTCAACGCTGGAACTCGGGTTCGAATCCCGATGAGGTCATATTCAGAAACTTATGTTAATAATAACATCCTTATAAACTCCAGTTTATAAGGATGTTAAAAATAAAAAAAGAACGCCGAAGTTGCGGGCGTCCTTATTGTTTAACCGACATGAATTTGAATTACACTGATCTCCCATGTATCGTGTAAAAGGTACTGATGACCTTCCACCACGCAATTGTCCTCGCTAATGAGAAAGCTCCGATTGATTGTCTTTCGCCCTCCCTTTTCAACTCTTGAAGTGCCTCCTGGAAAGTTCTAGCGTGGCAAGCGTACATAGTGGCATCCGCCTCACTAAGCTCTCCGGAAAACTTAGAATGATCTATCTGCCTGTTCAATAAATCGAGCCCGGTGCTTCGCGAACTCTGCCGGTGCCATTTGCAAAAAGTCTTTGGCTAAAATATCAGCAACGAGAGCTGGGTTAATCATCGTGACAACGTCCATAGTTCCTCCTTATTCAGATGGTTTTGTTCCTTCCACCCGAAAAACTAACACATCCTCTTCCGTTTTACAACCAAAAAAGCTATTTAACGTACCCGCTAGATTTTTCTAGCCCGTTTGTTAAGATAAGAATCTTCCGATAAATTCGGATTAAATGGGCGGTTAGCTCACTTGGTAGAGCGCATCGTTGACGTCGATGAGGCAACAGGTTCGATCCCTGTACCGCCCACACCAAATTCAAAAACTTAAACGAATGATTATTTTAGGCATCGAAACAAGCTGTGACGAAACAGCGCTTTCTCTCATAGAAACGGACGGGCGAAAAAATCCAAGCATAAAGATACTGGAAAATGTTGTGTTGTCCCAAATTGATCTCCATCGGGAATACGGTGGCGTTTTTCCGATGATGGCGAAGCGAGAACACGCGAAAAATTTGATTCCTTTGTTTAAAAAATTGCTAGAGGAATCAAGTTTAGTTCCAAGATTAAAGATTAAAGTTGAAAGTAAGAGGAGAAAAGAAAGTAAAACACTTTCAACTTTCAACTTTCAACTTTCAACTATTTTGGAACGCGAGCCGGAATTACTTAAACAATTCCTCGAATTTATTCCAACAATCGAAAAACCGCCAATTGATAAAATTGCTGTCACGCATGGCCCGGGACTGGAACCGACACTTTGGGTCGGCATCAATTTCGCTAAAGCACTCGGGGAAATATGGGACATTCCGGTTGAACCCATAAATCACATGGAAGGACATATCTTCGCCTCTCTTGTAAAAAGCGGCGAAGAAACACCAAATTCCAAACACCAAATTCCAAATGGAGAAAAAATCAAAATGCGTGATTTGGAATTTCCCGCGCTTGCCTTGCTTATCTCTGGTGGCCATACAGAACTTATTCTTATTCGAGACTGGCACCAGTTTGAAATCATCGGCGAGACGAGGGACGACGCGGTTGGCGAAGCGTTCGACAAAGTGGCACGGATTATCGGTCTTCCCTACCCTGGCGGGCCAGAGATTTCGCGTCTTGCTGAAGCGGCACGACAAAAAAATCTCGTGAGCGAATTCTCATTTCCACGGCCGATGCTCAAAAGTCCTGATTTTGATTTTTCGTTCTCTGGACTCAAAACTTCGGTTCTCTACACGGTCAAGAAATTACCTGCGCTCGAAGACAAAACCAAAATGAGTATCGCACTTGAATTTGAAAACGCAGTAACTGAAGTGCTTTTGACCAAAACAAAAAAGGCAATCAAAGCTCACGGAATCAAGACCCTGCTTCTTGGCGGCGGCGTGGTGGCAAACATTCACATTCGGGAAGCATTTCAAAATCTCGAGCAGGAAAATGCTCATATTAAAATTCATATTCCAAAAGCCAACCTTACCACCGACAACGCGCTCATGATCGCGCTCGCGAGCGCCATACGAAAAGCAAAAGGCACGCCGATTGTGTCAGAAAAACAAATTGAAGCGAGAGGAAATCTTCGTTTGGGAAAAAGCCCTCAACATAAGTAATACCAAAAACGAGAAATGCCTGCCTCTGCCACATATCAATTTGGTGCAACCGCATTAAATCGATATGTGGAGATAAATTTATTACCAACCGTTAGTTACACAACTCAAGCGATCGCTTGAGAGTATTCTCCCATCCTAAGATGAGCCTCAAATTATCTTAGTTTGAATAACGTAATGCACAGTACAACAGCTTTTGATACAATACAAGACGGCTCCGAAAGGAGCCGTCTTGTATGTTAAACA
>MHRY01000029.1 GCA_001822675.1 Candidatus Taylorbacteria bacterium RIFCSPLOWO2_01_FULL_45_34b | reverse complement strand
ATTTTTCTTCGGCCGGAAAATTTTGCCGATATTACAAGGCGGCTTAAAGTGGAGAGGCGCGATATGACGGAGCGGGAATTTCAAGAGAGGGTTTTGGCCGCGGAGAAAGAGCTTTCGCTCGCAGAAAGTTTTGATGCTGTGATTATGAACAAGGAGGGTGATTTTGAAAGTACAGGTAAACAAGCACTCGACTTAATTAAAAACTTCCAGCGTTCGTAAAACTGTCAGATTTTTCTTTTTATAACGTCACTATGCGTATGGAATCAAAAAACACAATACTTTCGATAATTGGGGCAGTGGTGCTTATCGGCATTGTTATTTTAATTATCTTTAAGGGTGGATATATGGGAGGTAATAATCCTGAACCGGTGTATTGCGCGATGGATGCTAAACTTTGCCCGGATGGTTCGTATGTTGGCCGCGTGCCGCCTTCGTGCGCCTTCGCTGCGTGTCCGGGAGAGTCGGGTAATTCTTCTCAACCTCAAGAAATAAGTATTGAGTCACAGATTGGAAAAGAGGTAAGAGGACTTGGTGTTACGATTCTACCGCAGGCCGTTCTCGAAGACAGCCGTTGTCCAATTGACGTCGAATGTATTCAAGCTGGTACAGTTCGAGTGCGAACATTTTTAACCAGTGGTTTAGGCCAAGCAACACAGGTGTTCACTTTAGGAGAGCTAATCACAACTGAAGCGGAAATCATCGAGCTTGTAGGAGTTTTGCCGGTTGCCAAGTCAGGAAAAAAGATTGACCCAGCCGATTATCGCTTTACATTCAAAATAACCAAACGCTCCGCCTCCTCGACCTACCCGTTTGATGTCAAAGGTTAAATTAGAAAAGGTTCCATAAGAAAATCCACAAAAAAAGGACGGTTCCAAGTCGATTACAAATAAGGAACCGACCGGATGCTTATTTGTAATGAGCTTTTTAGCCCAAACAAGATTAAAAAAAATGAGAAAAGAAAAAAGGCAAACGCGCTACGCGTTTGCCTTTTGTGACGGTGATTTCTTCAGGCTACTATTTCGAGTCTTTCGTCCAAACCTTTCTGAACGAACGGCCATGCAATGGTGGCGTCCATCTTAAGCTCCGATGTTACCGCTTTCAAAAAGAACTTCCGCCAGCTCATGTTCTCTTCGTAGGTACAGCCGCCCATGCCGCCGTGCCACGGGAGTTGCGGATCCATCCTCGAAGCTGACGCGCTTCGACTTGAGCAAATCATCGTCAATCTTCTTAATAATGCCATTAAGTATACTGGGGAAGGTGGTTCAATCACTATTTCTGTCTCTCGCGAAAATGACAAGGTTTTAGTTTCCGTGCAAGATACTGGCGTTGGTATTTCTCCCGATATACTTTCGGGTATATTTAGGCATTCAATTTCAAAAAGTCGCGCTAGAAAGGGTCGTGGTTTTGGTGGATTGGGAATTGGACTTCAATTGGTAAAAAGTCTTGCTGAAGCTCACGGTGGTTCCGTTTCTGCCTACAGCGCGGGACTTGGAAAGGGCAGTCTTTTTAGCGTTTCTCTGCCGCTGCCACCAGCAGTATCTTTTAAGAAAAAAGAGGCGCCGCAGTCGGAGTATAAAAATGAAACCAGCTCTATTGACTTTAAAAAACATTATCCTCTTCAGTCCAAAGTTATGATAGTTGACGATAATGAAGATGCCGGCTGGTCACTTAGTCTTGCCCTTCAAAAGCTCGGTTGTACGACCTCTGTCTCAAACGATGGCGTGGCTGCCCTCCATTTATTTAAGAGTTTCTCTCCTGACATAGTCCTTCTTGATATTGGACTTCCCGGGATGGATGGATATGAAGTCGCGAGACAACTGCGAAAAAATAAGACGGAGAGGAAGGTTTTTATTGTGGCGGTTTCGGGTTATGGCCAGAAGGAAGACAAAGAGATGGCAAAAGCCGCTGGTTTTGATCAACACCTCCTAAAGCCCGTGTCGCTCAAATCACTAGGAGAGCTCATTTCTTCTTTGGGACAGGCTTAGTTTTTCAGAGTTTCTTCACCATTTGTGGAGTATCTTCATCATGTGGAGATACTCCATTTTTTTTGGTGTCTTCAAATTAAAATTTAAAAATCCTTTAAGCTTTAAGTCTATTTATGAACATAAAAAATAATATTTCTTCGGCGTCGAGGGGTGTTGTGGCCGTCATTGGACTTGGTTATGTTGGTTTACCACTCGCCCTTCTTTCGGCGCGTAAGGGCTATCGAGCTATTGGAGTTGATACCGATCAGAAAAAAAATTGAGCTTTTAAAGAAGAAAAAGTCTCCTTTTCGGGATGAGAAAGTGTCGCACGAATTTTCCCACACAGAGATTGAGTTTACAACCTCTCCTGTGAGTGTCAGAGAGGCGGACATAATCATTGTGTGTGTTCCGACTCCAGTGTATGACGACCACACGCCGAATCTCGAGCCGCTCGAGAGCGCGGCAAAGAGTATCGCGCCCTATTTACGCAAGGGAGGTTTGGTTGTCATTGAGTCGACCATCAATCCGGGCGTGTCGGAAGATATCGTTTTGCCAATTCTCAAAAAAGGATCGGGTCTTCGGGGTGGGGAATTTTATCTCTCGCATTGTCCGGAGCGTATTAACCCAGGAGACACGACTTGGACCCTCGAATCAATTCCGCGGGTGGTGGGAAGTTTGACGGAGGATGGTCTTAAAAAAACTATAGATTTTTACGAATCAATTTTGAAAACACCGGTCCGGGCAATGGGCTCACTTAAAGAAGCTGAAGCGGTTAAGGTGGTTGAAAATTCCTTTCGGGACGTCAATATTGCTTTCGTCAACGAACTAGCCATGTCGTTTGATCGGCTTGGTATTGACGTCGTTAATGTCATCGAAGGGGCTGCTACCAAACCGTTCTCTTTCATGCCTCATTTTCCTGGCTCCGGCGTTGGCGGACACTGCATTCCAGTGGACCCGTATTATCTCATTAGTTATGGGAAGCAAAATGGGTTCGCGCATCACTTTCTCTCGCTTGCGCGGAAGATAAACAATTACATGCCTATTTTCACTGTTGATCTGTTAGATAAGGAATTACGAGGAAAAGAAATGAGACTGGCCGGCTCCAAAGTAGCAGTACTCGGTCTTTCCTATAAGCCGAATGTTGATGATACAAGAGAGAGTCCTTCTTTCGAAATCATCGAGATTCTCAAAAGCAGAGGGGCACATCCCGTGCCTTATGATCCGTACGCAGCACAATTTTCTGAGGCGGAAAGTTTGGGTGAGGCCGTTGAAGGAGTGGTCGCCGTTATTATTGCCACTGCCCACAAAGAATTTCTAAGCATCACACCGGAGTATTTACTCCGGAAAGGGGTGCGGGTATTGATTGACGGCAGGAATTGTCTTCCTAAGGAATTATTTTTAACATCGCCTCTTTCGTACGCTGGTATTGGGAGGTAGGACTTTTTCGGCAGTCTGTCCAGTCTGTCACAGAGGTCCCGTCATAATTGAAACGTTGGATCTTAAAAAAAGAATCGTAATTGGGGGAGGTTTTACAAGCGCGTCTCGTAGGGAGATATAACTACACTACTGACCACTATGAAACAATTTGAAAAATTACAACAAGGGATTGTTGAAAGTTCCACGGAAAATGATCAGAGGAGGGGATTTTTCGGCAGATTCTTTTCCTTTTGGAAGAGGAGGAGGATTACACCATGGCTTTTTTTCTTTTTTCTCATTTATATTGTGGCGGTTATCAAATTTGTAACCATCAAAGAGATTGATAATAATATTTTGTTCGCGAGCTACAGTTTGGCCGTGTCTTTCTACATTATTTCTCGTTTTGCTCTCGCCTATTTTTACACGCCAAAGCCTATCGTCGCTTCTGACTATGAACCAACTGTCTCTTTCGCCGTGCCCTCAAAGAATGAAGGAGCGAATATCTGCGAAACGATTCTTCGTATGGCTTTGTCAGAATACCCGCGGGACAAGTTTGACATCATTGCCATTAACGACGGTTCAACCGATAACACCCTTATTGAGATGTATGAAGCAAAAAAGATTGCGGCGGGCTTTGGCGTGACGGTGGACGTTGTCGACTGGAAGGAAAACCGCGGCAAACGGGAGGGAATGGCCGAATGTGTCAGGTGGTCAAATAAAGAACTTATCTTTTTCGTTGATTCCGATAGTTTCGTGCAAAACAACGCTCTTCGTGAAATCGTAAAGTATTTTAGTCACCCGAAAGTGGGCGCTGTCGCAGGTCACGCGTACGTAACGAACGCGAATAAAAATGTGCTTACCAAGATGCAGGCGGTTCGTTACTACGTTGCCTTTAAGGCGTATAAGGCCGCGGAAGCGCTCTTCGGCGCGGTGACTTGTTGTTCTGGTTGTTGTTCAGCCTATCGAAAAAGCGCCGTCATGCCTTTTTTGGAAAAGTGGGTGAAGCAGAGATTTCTCGGCGTCCAATGCACTTATGGTGATGACAGAAGTCTTACAAATTATACCCTCTATTACGGCTATGACTGCATTTTTGCTCCAGAGGTCATTGCTCACACCATCGTGCCGGATACATTCAAGATTTTTATGCGCCAACAGTTTCGATGGAAGAAGTCTTGGGTTCGTGAGAGTCTTTTGGCCGCAGTTTTTATGTGGAGGAAAAATATTATCATGAGTTTTTCCTTTTACCTCGGTGTCATTTTACCCCTTCTTGCCCCGATCATTGTTGCGCGAGCCCTTATCTGGTATCCGCTCATGGCAGGAAAATTTCCCACGGACTACATCCTCGGTCTGCTTCTCATGGCTGTTATTTATGGTTTGTATTACTACATTCACACATCAGACCGCAAATGGGTGTACGGAGTGGTATTCGCCACTTTTTATACTTTGGTGCTTATCTGGCAGCTTCCATATGCCATTTTGAATCTTCGAGACGCCAGTTGGGGAACACGTTAAGAATGAGAACCCATATCAAATAATTATTCACAGATATGTATTTTTACTCTCATGTATTTCATCCAAAAAAACACATTCAGAAAAAGAGTCGCAACCATTGGTTTATTGACAGGGGCCTATTTGGGAGGGCTTTGGATTTTTCATTCGTATACTCCTCTCTATGGCCAATACCAAAGCTACTACCTTCTTTCGGAAGCTCGGGCGCTTGGCTATACTCTTAGTCATTTCAGATCTCAAACTGCTTCTGTTTTTTTTTCTTCGGGAGAAAATCATTCGGGTGAGGTAAACAAATTTGCATTATCTGTGCCAGTTCTTCTCTATCACGGCATTTTGAAAAAAAGTGATGGAGTGAACGTTGATCTCAACACATTTGAGGATCAGATGTTTACGCTCAAAGAGGCTGGCTACAGCACGGTTGGTGCGGAAGATCTGTATCAGTTTCTTTTAGGAAAAAAACAACTACCCGAGAAATCATTCGTGCTTACGTCTTGTTAGACAATAATTAAGTGTTACCGAAATCAGTATTCATATCGTATCACTTCTTGTGAATTTTGCTCCGCGAAAAAGCTCTTTTCTTGATTT
>MHRY01000028.1 GCA_001822675.1 Candidatus Taylorbacteria bacterium RIFCSPLOWO2_01_FULL_45_34b | reverse complement strand
CGCCAGCTTCTGGCCGAAGACGGCATGTTCGTCATCATCGCAAGCTTAAACACCCAAAACGGCAAACTCAAAAAATCCCCCGATATTATTTCCCGAGGCTTCGTCTATCTTCGTGAATCACAAGAATTACTCCGCCAAGCCCGCTTCATCATCAAGAAAACTATTGAGGATTCAGCGTCCGGCATGCGCCCCATTAACTTTGACTATATTAAAGACAACGTCACGGACAATGTCGGCCGCTTCCTCTTCCAAAAAACCGCCAAACGCCCGATTGTCATTCCGGTCGTGCTTGGCGTCTAGGAATCCGTGGCACACTTTTATTTGAACTTTTATAACATGCGTGGTAAAGTCTCTGTTATGAATACACCGAAAAGTGGTAAATTTAGACATATAGTTTTCAAAGACGGGGACACATGGTATGCCGTTGCCCTTGAATTTAACATTGTCGAATCTGCAGACGACCCGAAGCTTGCATTCATGAGCCTTCTTCAAGCTGTGGATGGTTATATTAAATCTTTCAGAAAAGTGAAAGGGGTTATGAAATTTAACGCCTTAAACCAAAAAACTGATCCAGACTATGAAAAATTATGGTCAAACCTACATTCTTCTAAACCGGTAAAATCCCCTTTTGAAATAAATATGTATGGTGTGTCTACAGTTTGATGCATAACTTTTTCAATTGGACATTTAACGATGTTGTCCAAGTTTTAAAGGAAAATAATTTCCGGCTCAACTATACCAACGCAAGCCACTACTATTATGTAGGATACTATGGTGGAATTTTGAAAAATGTCTGCGTCCCGTATCACGGAACAAAATCCATAAAACCTCGAACTCTGAAAGGTGTCATTTTGCAGTCAGGAATACCGAAAGAAAAGTGGTTCAACAGATAAAAATCTGGTTCTTATCAAGTTTTATGCGAAAGGCCGCGTAGAAACTGGGTGTGCTCTTTTTATAACCATAAACCGCCCATCGGGAGAGTGGATTTTTTACACTCAATTTTCTTCTCTTTCACTTTTAGAAAGAGGGACGAGAAACTGTCGAAAGAACAAGGCTCAATTTTACTAGCATTAGTCCAAACATTTCTGTTCAACTTTAGCTGATAAATTGAACCAATACCAATAAAGGCTTGGGAGGAAGTATACTAAAATTAAGATTTTCTAGGAAGAGACGGGAACTAGACTTGCGACGGCGACATACTCTTAAAGCTGTTTAAGCTTCCGAAGCTACGAGCTCACTCCCTGTGGTTTTGAAACTCATGCTACAATACTCGCCATGGAAAACGAGAGAAAGCGGCACCGGATTTTCACCATGTACCTTCTGGCGTTTCTTTTGACCCTTCACGCGGCTTTGCCGGTCTATATCAACTCCTCTTTTTTAAGCACGATAACGGGAGAAAAATACGTTGGTCTTATTTACATACTCTGTTCAATCCTTACCATCTTCGCCCTAACTAAAATGAGCGTGGTGCTTAAGGCCATCGGTAATTATACCGCCGTTCTTTCCCTTCTTGCGCTCGAAACCGCCTGCCTCATCATCATGGCTTTCTCCGAGGCAAAAGTTGCCGTTATCGCGGCTTTCATTCTTAACTTTATTGCCATCGTGGTCATCGGTCTCACCATTGATATCTTTTTGGAAAGCGACTCGAGCAGTAAAAAAGTAGGCCGCATCCGTGGTATGTTTTTGACAAGCGCGAACGCCGCATGGATCATCGCGCCGGCCATTTCAAGCTTTATTCTCTCGGACAGCGAATACTCCAAAATATTTCTGGCCGCAGCATTGCTATCTTTTCCAGTGTTTTTTCTTATCCATCATAACCTCAAAGATTTTAAAGACCCGCCGTATCAAAAAATCGCGTTTTTTCAAACGCTTCGCGAAGTCTGGCGGGATAAAAATATTCTGGGTATTTTCATGATTAATTTCCTGCTACAGTTTTTCTTCACTTGGATGGTTATCTATACTCCCATCTACCTACACCAATACATCGGTTTCAGCTGGCGAGAAATCGGCATTATTTTCAGCATCATGCTTCTTCCTTTTGTTATTTTGGAAATTCCTTTGGGACGGCTCGCGGACACACGCTACGGTGAAAAAGAAATGCTCGCGATCGGCTTTATTGTGATGGCCGTCTCAACCGGATTGGTCTCTTTTATTCCAGTAAAAGACATGGCTCTCTGGATAGTGCTGCTATTTTTAACTCGGGTCGGGGCAAGCACTGTTGAAGTCATGAGTGAAACTTACTTTTTCAAAAAAATCGATCCGGATAAGGTGCACATCATGAGCGCTTTTAGAATGCTCCGCCCACTTTCTTACACCATAAGCCCGATTGCCGCGATGATTCTGCTTTTTTTCATTCCCCTTCAATATCTTTTCATCCCGCTCGCCTTTCTGCTTTTTTACGGCGTCCGCTACAGTCTAACGCTTGAAGATACAAGATGAAAAAATCCTCGTCCGCCTAAGGCGGACGAGGATTTTTCAGAGGAGCGCCTTATTCGTCATTCTCTTCAAGTGCATTGTCTCCCAAAACTTTCTCATGCAAACCATCTTCGCAAGTGCACGCCACAAGCGGCTCCCCTTCTTTGGTACAACCAGCTGCCATACATACCCCCGCCTTGCTTTCTTCAGCCTCACAATCCCCGGTGCATACGTAATGAGTCATCAAAATAAAAACTAGCATTACTAATGAACGAATTATACAAAAGCATAAAAATATTTCAAGCTATAGTCCAGAAAACACTGTGAAAATTTAATGATTGACCTTAGCTTCGATGAAAAGAAATAGGGGGATTTCTTTTCTGGCGCGATCTTCGGCTTCCCGCCGCGGCCCTTTCTCGCTTTTTTTATGAGAAATCCATTCCTCGAGTCTCGTGATCGCGAAATTATTTTTTGCCAAAGCTTTCACATACACTTGGAGCGACCGGTGGAATGAAATTGTCGTTCCGGAAGTTTCTTGCCCGGGGTGCATGTCGATCTTCGTTCGGCTTTCTCCAAGATACGCGTCGACGCGGCGATACTGAACCGACATTTTGTCATCAAAACCCCAGCTTGAGTGTTTAGGAACGCGAAAAACCGGATGGTTAAGCACAAATAAAAGCCGGCCGTCTGGTTTGAGAACGCGCCGACATTCGGCAAACACTGCCCCAACATCTTCAATGTTTTGAAGAGCTAAAACAATCACAACCGCGTCGAAAGAAGCATTTGGAAGTTTAGTTTCTCCCGCCGGCGCTACAGAGTATTTAATTTCTTTCGGCGATCGATCCTTGGCTTTCGAAATAAGCTCCTCCGAAATATCAACGCCAGCAACCTCCGCTCCCGCGGCGTGGAATGCGCGTGAGAAAAAACCTTGTCCGGCGGCGAGATCGAGAATTGTATCGCCTTTTTTGATTGAAAGAAGTCGAAGCAGGTTTGGTAAAATAACACACTCTTGGTAAGTATCTTTACCCTCTTCAAGAAACTTGTCATACCACTTTGAAACCGCTCCCCATGAGGTATTTTTATGTTTCATATCTTCATGGTAACGGAAAATAACTTTTTCCGAAAGACTCCGCCAGATCGGAGCACTTCCGGTTCATTTCCCTTAAGCCAGATGAGCGCTGAAGGTTCTCCCAAAAGTTCTCCGCCGTCTAAATAAAAATCAACGTTATCGCCAAAATAGTTTCTGGCCTCGGAAATATTTTTTGCCGGTGGCAAACCTTCCGTATTCGCACTCGGCACGATAAGCGGCCCGACTGAAGTAATAATTGAAATCAACCGGTCATTTTTCGGCAAGCGAAATGCAAGCTCATTTGTGCCACGGTGAAGGTATTCGAATTGATTCTCCCTGCACGGCAAGATGACGCTCACCGGCCCAGGCCAGACACTTTTAAGATACTCCTGCGTTTGCGCATCCAAAGAAATCCTGAAATGCTCGAGATCTTCCAACTTAGAAATAAGAATGATACAGGCCTTACTTTTGTCCCGATTCTTGATTTGATACACACGCAGGACTGCCGCGGCATCTTCTGCCCGCGCAACCAGCCCATAGAGTGTGTCTGTCGGAATAACACCGACGCCTCCGGATATAAGAGACTGCTCTATATTATTTTTTACTTCCGACATAGAAAACTATTCGTCCGATTTTACCTTTCTTTTTTTTGGTTTTTCCTTTTCAATCAACCACCTTCCTAAAAACAAGGTTAAGTCTTTCAACTTTGCTCCTTCTTCCTTGATCGCGTCCCGAAGCGCTCCGATGTCACTCGCCACTTTATCCGCACCTACTCGGAGTAGTTGCGCGATGCGATTAATTGAAGCCATAATCCGCAAAACATAGTAAAAGAAAAAAAGCATACCGATCGCAAAAATCACGACCGCAATAGTGGCCACAAAAAAGAAAATGTCGGCGTGAATAAGCGTATTCATGATATTAGTATAGACAAGAAAAGATATTCTGGCTACACCACCTCTTTTCCTTACAACGAAGATTCTTTTTTACAAAACAGTGTATAACCCCACTTGAGCCAATATACGCGTCTTAATCCTCCAAGCAAGGATACGTTTTTGAAAGACCTTGGAAGCCTCGGCTGGAGGCGGACACCCGCCCGTACCGAAACGGTACGTTTCGGGCGGAGAGATAATTTCTAGTAGGAAATTATCGTGTCTTTCAAAAACGTATCCGAGCGAACTTGTTGACAGAGTTTGAATAAAAGGTTAGGCTTAAACCAACATTTTCCCTGCCAGGGGAGTGGGGTGCGGGTTCCGCCGACTCGCATCACGTTGGGGCACTCAAGCGCGTTTGAGTGCCTCATTTTTATTTTTTACACTTCCAGCAAGCTCGTATACACTTATTTTACGCGGTCGCTTAAATTAAGTGTATACGACAAAAAGCATACAAAATTTGCCCATGCCACATTTTTACATATAATTAGGAATATGCGAGAAGCGCTATCCTTTGCCCTAAAACTTGGTTACATGATTGCTGGCCCTTTAATTGCTCTGGCTCTTGGCGGGCGACTAGCTGACAATACTTTCGGCACATCGCCGATTTTTCTTCTGGTCGGCATAGGACTGTCACTTATGATAACAACGTACATCGTCTATAAAGAAATCAGTAAGATTGGCTAATAAAAAATATGGAACACATTTCAATTATTCCGGAAACAATCACGAAAATTGGCGGGCTCGCGATCACCAACACTCTTTTTACATCATGGTTGGTAGTTTTGCTTATTGTTTTTCTGGCATGGCTTGTGGGAAGAAAAATAAGTGAAGTGCCAAACGCTCTTCAAAACGGCGTCGAGCTCATCTTCGAAAAAATGTTTGATTTTTTTGAAACGGTGGCTGGTACGCGCGAAAAAGCCGAAAAATTTTTCCCGCTGGTCGCAACTGTTTTCATTTTTATCCTGACAGCCAACTGGATCGGTATCCTGCCAGGCATGGGCTCAATCGGCTTTCATCGAGGTGAAGAATTTATTCCAATCTTTCGCTCGATCAATTCCGATTTGAATATGACACTCGCGATCGCGCTTCTCGTCGTCGTTGCCGCGCACATTTTTGGCGTCATCGGAATCGGCATGAAAGGCCATATCTCAAAGTTTTTAAGTTTCAAAAGCCCCATGGCTTTTTTTACCGGTATTCTCGAACTAATCGGTGAATTCTCGCGCATTCTCTCCTTTTCCTTCCGGCTTTTCGGCAACGTTTTCGCCGGTGAAGTCCTCCTTGTCATTATCGGCTCGCTCATCCCCTACGTGGCACCCGTACCCTTCCTCGGCATGGAACTTTTCGTCGGTTTTATCCAAGCACTCATTTTCTCCACGCTCACCATGCTCATTCTCTCGACATTTACCGAAGCGCACGCAGAGCACTAGCACTTGGAGGCGAGGCCTTCAAGTAAAATCACGGGTTTGACCTGTTATTTTAAGAAAGACTCCGAGTTAAAAAAGAAAAAGGCTGCATAGTTATCCCATACAGCCTCTCATACCCTTCCCTAGACTTAACTTGGAAGATTCTACTAAATTAGATTGAACCTCACGTCGAGATCCCCTTCGATGAGGGTTGCGTAAGTGAATGCTCTTAGACTAAACCATAAAATGATTACGCCCAGCAAGGACACAAACATTGATATGACTACCCATACCAAACTGTCTTGATCTTTCGGTGATGGGATAACCGCAAGCATAATTCCGATAAGCGCGGATAAATAGAACGCACAGCCAAATAGAATTCTTTTCATCTTGAGTCTCTGTTTCTAAGATTTCTAATTTAGAATATACACTTATTATTAACCCTGTCAACGATTTTGGTCGACACAAGGACGTCATTGAAACCTCCCCTATCCTCTGCTACTATGTGTCCATGTCATTTTTATTATCAATTAAACAACAAATCTAAGATGGATATTTCAAGTCTCGCGGCGGCAATCGCAATCGGCGTTGGCGCAATTGGGCCAGGAATCGGTATTGGAATCCTCGCCGGTAAAGCAATGGAAGCTATCGGGCGAAATCCCGAAGCGGCGCCAAAAATTCAGACTGCCATGATTTTGGCAATTGCTTTTGCCGAAGCTATCGCGATCTATGCCCTGGTGGTCGCCCTCATTATCAAATTCGTATAACACGACACAAATTACGAATGGGAAACGAATAACACTAATGACGCGAATAGAAAAACTGACTTTTCTTTATTCGTGTCATTCGGAAATTCGTCTTCATTCGCCCGCCTGCCAAAGCCTCGGCTTTGCGATGGCGGGCAGGTGGATTAGTGTCGAGTTATAAATTATGTCCGAACTTTTTTCACAACTTGGCATAGAGTGGCATATCATCGTGGCGCAGTTCGTGAACTTCGCTATTCTTTTTTTCGTCCTCAATTATTTTCTCTACAAGCCAATTCTCTCTGTTTTGAAGAAAAGGCGCGAGGGTATTATCGAAGAAAAGAATAAAACGGAGCAGCTTGAAGACAAACTTAAAAACGCCGAGGTTTTAAAAGAAAAAGTCCTCGCCGACGCAAGGGCGGAAGGTGAAAAGATAATTCGCCGAGCGGAAATTACGGCCAAAGAATTAAACGTCCGTCTTATCCAAGAAGCCAAAGAAGAATCGGCCAAAGAAGAAAAGAACACCCGAAAAAAATTAGAGGCTGAAAAACAAAAATTATTTGAGGAGGTGAAACGAGATATTGGAGGCTTGGTGGCAGAAGCAGTCGAAAAAACAGTGATGGACGCTTTCGACAAAAAAACGAGCGAGCGATTGGTCGAAGAGGCTCTCGAAATTATCAACGCTGACCGAAAAGAAGAATGAAATACACTCCAACACAATATGGAGAAGCGATAGTCAGCCTGCTAGAAGAGAAGCAAAGCGGTGAAAGAAAACAAACCCTCCTTCGCGGTTTTGCTGAAACGATTGCTCGTCACAAAGCTCTTAAGCTTTTGCCGAAAATCGAAAGTGTTCTTGAGGTCAAGCTCGGTAAAAAAGACGCGACCCTCAAAAAGATAACGACCGAAGACAACCCACACCTCATCGCCGGAGCAGTAGTCGAACAGGGAGGAAACCGTGTTGATTCGAGCATTGGGCGGCGCCTCAAGGAACTAAGAAGCGTGTTAACGAAATAACATGAAAGCCAATCAAATTATAGAAGAATTGAAAAGCGAGATTGCCGGACTTGGCAAAAAGCCCGCGCTCGAACATGTCGGCGAAGTCATTCGCGTCGGCGATGGTGTGGCTGAAATCCGTGGTTTAGCAAAAGCCATGTACGCCGAGCTCATCGCCTTCGAGACGCCAAAAGAAGATATTCTTGGTATGGCACTGAACCTCGAAGAAGGGTCTCTCAAAGCAATTATTTTAGGCGACGCCAAAGATGTGGCGGAAGGCCAAAGCGTCAAAGCCTTGGGGACCATTCTCTCCATTCCGGTTTCGGAAAAAATGATTGGCCGCGTGATTGATCCTCTGGGAAATCCGAAAGACGGCGGACCGGCAATTCCAAAAGAAGGAACGAAACTCTACCCGCTCGAGAAAATCGCGCCCGGCGTTATCACCCGAAAATCAGTCTCGACACCGCTTCACACCGGCTGGAAGGCCATTGATGCCATGATACCAATCGGCCGCGGTCAGAGAGAACTTTTAATCGGCGACCGTCAAACAGGCAAAACCACTATCGCTGTCGATACCATCATCAATCAGAAAAAAGACACGAAACATAAAACGCCTTTTTGTATTTACGTGGCCATTGGCCAAAAAGAATCGAAGGTGGCGCATACAGTCGAGAAACTCCGCCGCGCTGGCGCCATGGAATACACAATTGTGGTTTCTGCTTCGGCATCGGAAGCGGCGTCGCTCCAGTTTCTTGCTCCTTATGCTGGATGCGCCATCGGCGAATATTTTATGGATCAAGGTCAAGATGCGCTCGTTGTTTATGATGACCTTTCCAAACACGCGTGGGCCTATCGCGAAATTTCCCTTCTGCTTCGCCGCCCGCCAGGCCGCGAGGCATACCCGGGAGATATTTTTTACTTGCACTCCAGATTGCTGGAACGCTCGGCACGGCGAAGTGATGAGTATGGCGGCGGATCACTCACGGCACTTCCCATTATCGAAACCCAATTAAATGACGTCTCTGCCTACATTCCAACCAACGTTATCTCCATCACTGACGGCCAAATTTATCTTGAACCAGAACTGTTCTATCAAGGCATCCGACCCGCAGTCAACGTCGGTCTTTCGGTTTCCCGGGTCGGATCTTCGGCCCAAACAAAAGCCATGAAAAAAGTGGCGGGCACCATGCGCCTTGATCTCGCCCAATTCCGCGAACTGGCTGCCTTTGCCCAATTTGGCTCCGAACTTGACCCTGCCACCAAAAAGAAAATTGATCGAGGGCGCCGTCTCACCGAACTCTTGAAACAAAATGAAGAGGCGACCGTTCCTTTTGAGGAGCAGGTTTCGGTTATTTATGCCGCGGTAAATGGTTTTCTGGACTCCATTGAAGTCGCGGACGTCAAAGCGTTTGAAACCGGACTTATTCGTTTTCTCCATGAACGCCATGAAAAAATATATGCGGCCCTTCGAGAGTCTGGTGAGCTTTCCAAAGAAACAGACAGTGCCCTTAAGACAGCTATTTCGGACTTTGCTACAAATTATTTTAACAAAAAGATTAAAGGTGAAAGTTGAAAGATTAAAGTAATAACAAAATAAATGAATTTTCTTACTTATAACTTTCAACTTTAATCTTTCAACTATATATGTCCGGTACTCGCGCGCTCAAAAACCGAATACGCTCGACCAAAAACATTAAACAAATGACGCGGGCCATGGAAGCAGTTTCGGCTGTCAAAATGAGACGTTCGGTTGGCATTGCGGTGCAAGCAAGACCATACGCCCTCTCGACACTCCACATTCTTCAGGAAATCCGAAAAACACTTGGTGATAATGGAGATATTCTCCCCACTCTCTTAGCAAAAAGACCTATTAAAACAAGTGCGGTTGTAGTCATAAGTTCTGACAAAGGCTTAGCTGGTTCGTTTAATACATCGGTGTTTCGGGAAGCTGAAAAGGTTTTGAAACAAAAATTGAATACGTCTTACATCATCGCTGTTGGCAAAAAAGCTCGAGACTATTTTGAACACCGACAGATGCTCAAAAAAGGGTTCGTCGGTGCAGGAGATTACGGAACACTGTCCGAAACAAAACCGATTGCAGAATATATCCTGAAGGAATTTATCTCTGGTGCGGCGGATGAAGTTGTCATCATATACACCAATTTTATTTCAGCCCTCCGACAGGAAGTCATCTCCCGAACGCTCCTTCCGCTTCAATATGAAACCTTGAAACAAAGCGTTTCTGACATCATTCCAGAGCGCGGCAAGTACGCAAACGTCCCTCGTTTTTTTACGGAAAAAGAAGAAAAGAAAAATACCTCGGAAATACTTTTTGAACCGAGGGGAGAAAAATTACTTGAAAAACTCCTACCTGCCCTTCTCGAAATTGAAGTCCACAATGCCATCCTTGAAGCAAATGCCTCCGAACATTCCTCCCGAATGGTTGCCATGAAAAGCGCCTCTGACAACGCCGGAGATCTTATCGATACCTTGAGCATTCTCTACAACAAATCCCGCCAAGCCACAATCACCAAAGAACTTGCGGAAATCACCGGCGGCCGAGAAGCGTTAGAAAGTTGAAAGGTGAAAGTTGTAAGATTAAAGCAAGAATAAGATTAGATGCAAGTTTAAAGATTAAAGTTATAAGTAAGAAAGAAAAAAAGTAAAATGTTTCCAACTTACAACCTTAATCTTTCAACTTTAATCTGTTTATGTTATTAAAAGATTTGATTGTTTACAAAAAATTATGCAGACTAACCCTTGAGGTTCACAAAATGAGTATGCTATTTCCCAAATTCGAAATGTATGAATTAGGCTCTCAAATAAGGCGCTCCTCAAATAGTGTCGCAGCGAACCTTGCTGAAGGTTTCGGAAATAAACATACAAACATATATACTGAATGCATAAGCCGCTCGCAGGGAGAAATTAGAGAAACTATACATCATTTAGAAATTGCTCAAGCTAAGAATTACATTGCAGGAAAAGAATCAGAAAAACTGACACTTGAATATATTGAGTGCTCGAAAATGCTTTATGGTCTAGAAAAATCTCTAGAAAAGAAAAAATCGTAATCCTTTAATCTTACTTACAACTTTAATCTTTCAACTTTAATCTCATGCATGGAAAAATCATCCAAATTATCGGCCCAGTCGTGGACATCGCATTCGAAGATAAAGTGCCACCGCTCTATCAAGCTCTTGAAATCGTGGGCAAAAAAGACACACGACTTGTCTTCGAGGTTGCCGCGCACTTAGGCGGCGGGGTTGTCCGCGCGGTTTCGATGGGTCCAACCGAAGGTTTGCGACGCGGCGAAGAAGTTCGTGATACTGGAGCACCCATTTCCGTGCCGGTCGGAAAGGAGGTTCTTGGCCGGATGTTCAATTTGCTTGGTGAGCCGATTGATGGCTTGGGTGAAGTAAAAGGCGCGTCGCTCTCCCCCATCCACCGCAAAGCGCCACTTTTCAAAGACCAGAAAACTGAAGTTGAAATTTTTGAGACGGGCATTAAAGTTATCGATCTTATCGCGCCTTTTATCAAAGGCGGCAAGGTCGGACTTTTCGGCGGCGCGGGTGTCGGCAAGACCGTTTTACTTCAAGAACTTATCCGAAACGTGGCGGCAGTGCATAAAGGCTACTCTGTTTTTGCTGGGGTTGGTGAAAGAACCCGTGAAGGAAACGATCTCTATAATGAAATGAAAGACTCGAAAGTGCTTGCTCAAACCGCTCTTGTATTCGGACAAATGAATGAAGTCCCTGGCGCGAGACTCCGCGTGGCGCTCTCGGCCCTAACCATGGCAGAACATTTCCGCGACGAACTTGGAAGCGACGTTCTGCTTTTTATTGACAACATTTTCCGCTTCACCCAAGCAGGCTCCGAAGTCTCGGCACTACTCGGACGTATGCCTTCCGCTGTCGGCTACCAACCAACACTCGCAAGTGAAATGGGTGAACTTCAAGAAAGAATTGCTTCAACTCAAAAAGGTTCAATTACCTCTGTGCAGGCGGTCTACGTCCCTGCGGACGACATCACCGACCCTGCGCCAGCCACCACCTTCTCGCACCTTGATTCCACCATTGTGCTCTCACGCGCCCTTTCAGAACTCGGCATTTATCCGGCCGTTGATCCGCTCGATTCTGCTTCAACGGCTTTGACTCCCGCAATCGTCGGCGAAGAACACTACAAGGTGGCACGTGAAGTACAAAGAATTCTGCAACGGCTAAAAGATCTTCAAGACATCATTTCAATTCTCGGCATTGAAGAACTCTCTGACGAAGACAAACTCTTAGTCGAGCGGGCGAGAAAAATCCAGCGTTTCCTCTCCCAGCCATTCTTCGTTGCCGAAGCCTTTACCGGCCGGCCCGGAAAATTCGTCTCTCGCAAAGAAACCGTGCGAGGTTTCAAGGAAATCCTTGAAGGAAAACATGACGCCTCGCCCGAGCAAGACTTCTATTTAATCGGCGGGATTGATGAAGTCAAGAAAAATACATAACATGAAACTCTACATTTACTCACTCGAAAAAATCCTTTTTGAAGGCGACGCGGAAAAACTAACGCTTCCAGCGGAGGAAGGTGAAATAACTATACTTCGGGGGCATATTCCTTTGGTAACCACTCTTTCGAAAGGAGAAATACGATACACAAACGGCAATAAGAAAGAAACTATTTCTATAGAGTCAGGCTTCGCCCATATTGACCAGAAAAAAAGTATCGTTCTGGTTTCCTAAAAAAGAACCGGCGTGCTACATGCCGTGAGTTTCCGGATCTTTCATACCACACTCCGCAATCACTTTACCGGAACCGCAGGGACACGGTTCGTCTTTACGATGGCATTCACCAGATTTTTTACCAGAATTACAAAAACAAAGATTCTGAAATTCAGCTACTTTTGGATTATCCATAGAAATATACTCGAAGAGTAAAAAGAGGAGACGTCGACCTCGATGGTTCATTATACGTCCATCACCTCATAGCGAGAAGAAAACTTATACACCGATAAGAATCCGGAGCGCGTCAGCAATAGTGCGAACATCATTAAGTCCAGTATGTCCACGATGTTTTGATTTCTGGCCAAAGGCCTCGATGATAGTACTACTCATGTAATTTTCTGTCACAATCCCCGCATTCTTGAATATCTCGCGTACGTCAAAAAAACGTCCATCTTGAAATGGCCACGCTACTCCATACAAACCGCAATTCTCTTTGAGTGTTTTGCCGTCAGAACCAAAAGAATAGATCGGATAATTTCCACTCCACTCTCTAAATTCTTCGAGAGCCTGCTCAAACGACACGCCCTTTCTGTCAACATTTGCCTGTGTAATTCTCGTCAATTTTATAAAATAATCCGATAGTTTCGGATTCTTTTTAGGTTTAACAAATCTTTGGAAGCGAGATTCTTCAGCACCTGTTTTGGTATTGAAGCGAATCGCCCCAATATCAACAATTTCCCGATATTCGCCTTCTCCTGACCAATCTCTCGCCATACTTCCCTCCCACGAGGTGTATTCGAGGTCAAACAAAATAATCTTCTCGGGCAAATTTAAAACCACTTTATCTATTTTCATAAAAGAAAGTATACACCCCTTTGAAATGGAGATGGGTTGTGGCTCTTAGAGACTAATATTTCTAACAACAATAGCGTCAACGGCCGAGAGATCATTTTGACGAATAGAACCGTAGAAACGAACGGTGTCCCCAATGATGAAACGGGACAAAGAAACTAGATTTCTGGCCTTGGTAAGAATGGTGGCCGATGCCGGAACATAAACTGTGTACTCTTTGCCTTCAGAAGTCACCCGCATTTCCGTTGGCAGCATCGTTGCTGTGAGACTCTTAAGTGTTCCTTCAAAATTTCTAGCCGTGAAAACACTTTTATCTTGATAAATCTCGACGCTGTCTGCGATCAAGATACTCTTAGCGACATCAAAAGAGCCGGCGGTGCGGATAATTTTATCCCCCGCACGAAGATCATGGAAAGAAACGGTGAGAAGGCCTTTAGTGAATGATGTTCCGGAGTTTGTGTTGACGGTAACAGCGGCTCCAGCCGTTTGAAGCACAAATGTCGTATTTCCGGTGGCGATGCTCGACACCGTGCCGGAAAAACTGTTTGGCTCATTTCCCAAAGACCAATCTTTGATCTTCGAGGCGGTAATTGTGAGAGTATCAGTTCCCGCAAGAAAATCGCCTTCAACACTGATAAAATCGCCGACAGAGATGTCCGGCGCGGCAATTTGTCCGCCAAACCGACGAACAAAAGAAGTCTTCGCGTTTGTAAAAATTGTCCAGCGCATAAAAGTTGTTCCCCATGTCAAGCGAACATAAAGCGTTGTGCCCGCCTTCTGCATAACTTGCGCGCCAGAAATAGTAATTTTCCCATTGTCGTTTATGTGAAGTTCAAGCGTGGAGCCAACACTCCTCGGATCTGGAGTGGGTGTAACCACCTGTGAAAAAGCCAGCGTACCGACAGCGAAGAAACTAAAAATAAGGCTAGAAATAATAATTCTTCGGGTTTGAAAGGTTGTAAACATAAAAGACTTTATAGCACGAAGACTGATTAAAAACAACGTTTTCTTATGACAGAAAAATTTTGTACTTGACCCTTCATTGTATTTTCATGTACCATTTGCTTAGAGAAAGGGGGTGAGAACCCATGCCTAAGAAAGCAAGCGGCTGTGCCTGCAGTGGTGGCAGACACACAACCGTGTGTGAAGTGGGGGAAAGATTCCTGAAAGTCGTTAACGGGATTACAGAAATCAAAAAGGTTGTCCCTTCAATCATCACAAATGGTTACAAGGGACGAGCGCGAGTCATGCTCCAGCCAATCTTGTCTGGATTTCGCGTTATCGTGAAAGGATGCGGTAAGATCCAGGAATTCTTCATCTACGTTCACACCGAACTCCGTGAAGTCGTGCAAAAAAAGATTTACGCAGCTTGGGTAGCGTAAAAACTTCTTGCCAAAAAGACCAGCCCCGAAAAGAGGCTGGCTTTTTAATAAACTTAGGGCTAAAGGCAATTTTTAGGTGCTAAAAGTGATAACATACGGCCATATTAAAAGCCGTATTAGTATATTTTTCACATGAATTTAGCACCTAAAAACTTCCTTTACTCCTAAACTTACCCCCACAGCAAACTGACGAGGTAAAACAAAACGTAACACATCTGGGGCGTACGCCCCAGATGTGTTACGTTTTGTTTGTCTTGAATTTACCTGTGTAGTCTTCTTCTAAAAAATTAATATCCTCCGGTGGTTTTTGGTATTGATCCCTGAATGAGGGTGTTCAAATCAACAAAGGTAATGCCGGCAGGAAGCTCAAACTTACTTTGATCCGGTGTCCAGTTTTGGCACTTATAATCAAGCGCTTGATTATAATCAACTGCCTGACTGCGGCTTGACGCCCCCGAACCAGATGATGTCTCTACGCCCGCGATAGGGCTCTTGAAACCTTGCGTGGTAAGCGACGTCCACACGTAACTATCCTTTCCGTCACTTATCATATGACTCTCAAAACTCTGGCCGCCTGGGACATCGGTCGTCGTCACGTTAAAATCACTTCTAATCTTGCCGTCGTCAACATACACCACTCCGGAATTTTCCGAGGTGCCAGATTTCTCTGTAAAAGTGCACGTCTGCGGTTTACCAGAATTCACAAGATCCTTAAGAGACGTTGCGCTTGTCGCTTCATTTTCCAGGGAATCATTTCCTCCCTTCATTATGTTCCAACCAAAAATGGCGAGAATGATAACCACTAAAACTACAAGATACGCGATAACTGTCTTATTCATTTAAATTTAGTTAGTTAATAAATATAAAGATATTGTAATCAAAACGCCAAAGAATACAACAGTTAAAAAGTTCCCCCGAAAAAATTATCTGATGCCGGTATCAACCGAGACTGATATGCTACTCGTCGTACCTCGGCCAATGTGAATAAGTGCTGGTAGTCCCTGAACAGAGCCGACGCCACTTGATGTCTCCATGGCCACCCAATAATCTCCGGCGGGCAATATCGCGGAAAACTTTCCCTTGGCGTCTGGGATGACTGTCGTCACAAGCGTTTTTTTGTCAGAAAGATAGATTGACACTTTCCGCGCGGCATACATCTCCGGAGTAGGAAGACAGGGTTGATCCATACGTTCCACGGGACAAATTGGTCCTAAAGTTATTGAGCCTTGAAGAGTGCCGGAATTTTTGCCGATCGAAACCGCACTAAAACGAACTGGAATGGATACCGAAGCGTCATGCTCGGGAAGTCCGGAAGGATTGTCTTTTTGGAGTACAAGCAGGCCAGTTTCTGTTGTTGGCGTCCCGAAAGCCAAGATCACTTCAAACGGAACAAACTCCGTCGTCATCCAATCGCCTTTGGCCTGCGCTGGCAAAACCACAAGTTCTTTACCATTTGCGTCATACAACCGAACTGGAAATGAAGCTTCGAAATACCAGTTACCTCGAGCTTCTCCTTTAACCACAAGAGGACTGTTTACAACAGCGTTTGCAAGCGGGCTCGTGACCCGAATCATGTCATTTGAAACTCCGCCGACATTTTCTGTAAATGTCTTATCGCCCGCTTTGCATTGCCGCGGATAGGATTCCATAACCGGAAATCCGAGCTCCGCGCATCTCTCAAAACTATCCGCCGTGGCAATCTTTTGAAAGGTAAAAATCCGGCACGAATCGCTATTGCAACCATACTTCAAAATTCCGTAACCGACGAAAAGGAGGGCGACAATCCAAAGAAGAATACTCAAAACTTTTGCATTAGATGACATAAAAACTAATTATATTTTATGTAAGAGTAAAACTACTGTGAAACTGAATCTGTTCCATTACCTTCTTTGTTCGACAAATCTTTTTCAAGATCTTTGGCAAAACGTATAGCATGAATGGATGCGCGCGCCCTACCCATATAGTCCATATACTCCCCAACCTTTTTAAGATCGGCGGGGGAACCATCCTCTAACCACGTTTTAAAAATTGGAGACCAACCACCTATTTGTTCCAAACTTCTCTCTATATCAAAACGATACCGTTCCAGCTCTTCTTTTTTGTGAGGGTTCTTTTCTCTTTCCATCCACTTACCGATTTGTTCAATTCGTTTTCCAAGCAAACTGATTGCACCGACATTTTTATCAATCCAGACATCAAATTCATTGGACCAAATTCCAACCGGGGTCAGAATATGTTTCAACTCGGTTTTCATCTTTATATAATCTGGCAATCTAACATCTTCTCCTTCAATGAGATACTCGGCAGAAAGAGCCTCATGAATTTCTTCCGACACGGTTACTTCATCCTGTTGTTCTTTGTTTGTTGGATCTCCTTCCATCTTTTAATTATAACATGGCACAATGGAGAAATATCAAGCTACATCTTCTTTTCAGTTTTTGGTTCCAAATCCAGACAAACTGAATTGAGGCAATATCGCTTACCGGTTTCAGTCGGACCGTCATCAAACACATGACCCAAATGTGACCCGCAATTCGCACAGACAATTTCAGTTCGATTCATACCGCCCGAATTATCTGTGATATTTTTTACTGCCCCAGGTAAAGCCTTATCAAAACTCGGCCAGCCCGTGCCAGATTCAAATTTGGCATCGGAAGCGAAAAGCAGATTGCCGCACGCAGCGCAATTGTAGGTACCGTCACGTTTTTCGTGAAGCAACTTTCCGCTAAACGGCGCTTCGGTGCCTTTACCGTGAAGTACTCCATACTGTTCGGGTGTCAATTTTTTCTTCCATTCTTCTTCGTTTTTGGGCATAGACATAGCAGTTGTAAGATTAATGATTAAAGTTGTAAGTAAAATCAAAAAAATTCCCTCTAACTATAATCTCAAATCTTTCAACTTTAATCTACTTTTGCTTCAAAAGTTCGGCAAACTTCTGCTGAACCTTCTCCAATTTCGGATTGATAATTAATTGGCAATAGGCTTTTTCTGGATTGCGGGCAAAATAATCTTTGTGATAACTTTCCGCTTCGTAAAATTTCGAGAGTGGTTTGATTTCGGTCACAAGCGGCTTGCCTTCCGAATTTGAATTATTGATTTCCTGTATAAAATCCTTGGCTTCTTTCTTTTGTTCTGGAGAACCGTATAAAATAATTGAACGATACTGCGTCCCGACATCACTCCCCTGCCGATTCAAAGTCGAACCGTCGTGCGTCGCGAAGAAAACCGTCATGAGTGTCTTAAAACTGATGAGGCTTGGATCAAACTCAATTCTAATGACTTCAGCATGACCAGTATTCCCTCCCGAAATCTGTTCGTATGTTGGATTCTTCGTCGTACCTCCAGCATATCCGGGCAAAACCGCCGCCACGCCTTTTAACATCTTGAATACCGCCTCGGTACACCAAAAGCACCCTCCGCCAAACACCGCGATTTCATTTTTTGAATTTTCGCTCATACCTAAATCTTAACATTCCCCAAGACCAAGTGAAAGAAAAAACTCCCAAAGCTTCGCTTCGAGCATTAGGACAAAAAAACTTTCAGGCCAATCTCATCGCCGACTCGCATTTAGCAAATACCAGCGATAGCAAATATATGCTAAATTAACAAAAAATACAATGGACTCTCTCTACATTTTCTCCACACATTTTAGAAAATTTTTTATAAGCATATGATAGGATAAATCGATGAAAGAAGCGTTTGCCATCGTCGCCGGAATCCTTGCCCTCATCGGAAACATTCCTTATCTTCGAGACATCCTACAGAAAAAAGTGACACCGCACGCCTACACGTGGCTTCTCTGGACAATTGTCTCGGGAATTATCTTTTTCGGCCAAGTGGCTAAAGGCGCTGGCATTGGCGCGCTCCCGACGGCCGTATCCGAAACATTTACACTCATCATTTTTCTATTTTCCCTTAAGTATGGGTTCAAACACATCACCAAAACAGACACGATTTTTTTAATCATCGCGCTTCTGGGAATTATTCCCTGGATTTTGACTAAGGACCCAACCGCCTCGGTTATTATCGTCGTCTCTATTGATCTTATTGCTTTTATTCCAACGCTCCGAAAAACCTGGAAGTACCCGAGAACTGAAACGCCACTTCTCTACGGCGCAAACGCGCTTCGACATTTCCTTGCCTTATTTTCGCTCCAAGCATACAACGTAGCGACAACGCTTCACTCCTTCGCCATGATACTCACAAACCTACTTATGACAATTTTCATCATCTTCCGCGGAAAAAAGAACGAAAAAAAATAAAAAACAACGTAACTACTTAGAACCTCGTCCTAAAGAGCCGACAAATTGGCTGACGATGCCAACAAAAAGCAAGACATAAGCGTACTGTAATAGAACCGCGTTACTGCCAAAGTAGAGATACCCGCCGCCAAGACCGGTCAGCACAAACGTAAGAATAATAGCAACGACCCGCAAAAACCAAGTCCGATCAAGCGACTCCCTGAAATTTTTATAGAGAACAAAGATGTTAGAACTAAACGCGACAGCGTTGAGGAACAGGATTAAGCATGACTGAAGCGGGGTAAAACCCCAGGCTACAACCCCACCTAAGAGGAGCCTTGATGCGGGAGGCGAAATAATAAGCGCCATCGCGATAATAATAACAAAAATTGAAACCGCGTGTGTCAAAAACACATATAGGCGGGGCGAAAACCACGCGTTAAGCGGAATGCAGAAAAAAAACGCAAAACCAATCATGTTAAGAATAGTGGCGACAACCGCGCCTATGGGCAATAAAGCTGGAATGTAACTATACGCAAAGGCGGACAGACCATAAACATAAAGCGCGATTGAAACAAAAAAAGCGGCGTACAAGAAAAAACGGTTGGTCAGACTTTCCTTATTTTTTTGAAAATCACGGAGTCGCCGGTAGGTAAAATATGATAGAAACACCGCACTACCGACCATGAGTACTCCAGAAAAAGGGGGGTTCATACGCTTCAGTACTTAGTTATAAACGTCTGGACCTCGCCACTCGCGCCGACTGGTAATCGTACTGAAAAAATATTCTTATCCGCTCTTGGGGCATCATAGACGACTGTCCCACCATAGCGTTCGATAATTCTTTTCGTTAGATAAAGCGCGAGCCCCGATCCATCCGGGTGTGTTCGCTTGGCCTCGGCTCCCCGCCAAAACTTTTCAAAAAGCATCGACTTTTCATTCCCTGCTAAACTAACCCCTTCATTTTCAACAGAAACTTCAACCGATTTGTCGAGACTCCGAGTCCGGATTACAACAGGTTTGTTGGCAAAACCATAACTGACGGCATTTCGGATGAGATTGATAAAAATAAAACGAAACAGGTCGGCATCTCCAACAATCTTAGGAATAAATCCCTCCCCTTTTTGAACATCGATTGTAATATGCTGGCTGGCGGCCAAAACCCTATTTTCCTTGATTGCCGAAAGAATGATTTCTTCAAGATCAATTGGACCGGTTCGTTTGTCCACTTCCAGAATAGACATCTCCGCGACGGAAAGCAATTCCGCGACTATGGCAGTAATTTTGCCAACCGCGTCACGCGCCCCTCCGACAAGTTTTTGCAAGCTTTCATCGCTTTTTGTCTTAGGAGATTCAGAGAGAAGATCGACCGCCCATTTTATTTCAGTAAGCGGGGTTCGAAGCTGATGCGAAGCAATGGTCACAAATTCTGATTTGAGTTCGTCAAGCTCGCCTGTCTTCCTAAGTGTCGCTGTTTTGCTCTCTATCTCACCCACGATGGAAGAGAAAGTCTCACCAACACCGCGAAGTTCAACCGGTAAACGCTTTGACGAAAAAATGATTTTCTTTTCCTTCCATGCCCGTTCAAGATTTTGCTTGAAATCTTTCAAGGGAAAAACAACAGTAAATTGAACCGCTAGAGAAAAAAGAACGACGGCTATGAGAATGGTAGTTATGAGAAGCAAAAAACCCTGCCACAAAGACAAGCTCCAAGACGGAAGAACAATCTCGTAAACAAAAACACATATCGGAAGAAATACTAGAAACAAGAGCGAAACGAGATATGTAAGTTTTTTAGCCATAGAAAACATTCTTGATCAAAAGTCAGATACACTAACCTCTAATTCACCAAACGGCGTATAAGAAGTATAACATTATGTAAACCATCTCAAAAAATCGCCAACGGGAGATTCCTACCCCATCGGCGATTTTGCCGACATATTACGGAACTTCAACTTGCGTGGCCGGAAGATCACGGACTTTTCCATACCCGCATTGCGGGCCCGGGTCAAACACTTGCGTGCCGTCTGTCGCAGTAACTACTCCCCGCGCCGCGTGCCAATGATCCGCCCCACAACCAACCTCGTCTTCTATAATAAGCTCGCTTACCGGAAGATATTTATTTTGATATTTAATAGCTTGGATAAACTTCGGCTGTTTAGGTGTTTCGCCGCCCGTCTCATCTCCTGTCGAATCCCCTGAACCACCGGTTGATTTCACTTCCTTGCCGGGCGTTACACCAGAGCCCCCACTATCCGGTGCGGTCTTCGGCTTCTCATCCGAGCAAATAAGTTTACCGTCCGCACCATTTTTTCCCGGCGGATTGCCCGCGCCACCTTTCCCTCCTCTACCAAAACCGCATCCATCGCCGCCGTTCCCACCGTCACCACCGGTTTCATCTTTAACCTCTCCATCACTTCCTTTTGTCACCGCGTTACCGCCTTTGCCAAAAGTTGATTTTGCATCTCCGCCCTTGCCACCATTTCCACCTTTCGGTTGATTAACCGCGCACGACCCGCCGACACCTCCCACTGCTCCAAAAGAAGAAGCATTCCCTCCATCACCTCCCTCACTTGTGCCAGCAATTCCGGAAAGTGAAGCGTCCCCGCCCTTGCCGGCCGTCGCGGTTCCTTTTCCTCCGTTACCACCATTACATTTGCACGCCGAACCATCGCCGCCTTTACCGGGGCTCGCGGTCGCATCGCCGCCAAAACCCCCAACCACAGTGTCAATGGTCACCTTGCCAATCCCCGACACTCCGCCAGCAACTGCCAGCTCCTTCTTATTCTTTCCGCCATCGCCTCCAGTTGCCGTCGCATCCCCACCTTTTGTCCCCGGACAAGCATTTAAACCATCTCTGCCGTTCCCAATTGCGGCGCCACCCACACCGCCTCTACCCGGCACAATATGAAATGAGTTAATTTGAATTGCGCCAATCGCAGTCATCTTGAAATTACCCGCCTCTCCTCCCTTGCCCCCTCGCGCGATTCCTGGATCGCAATCCTTCGACGTCTCGGCGAAACCGCCCTCCCCTCCATCACCTAACTCAAGTCGAAAATTATCAAGTGTAATATCTTTGGCCTGTACGCGAAAACGAAACGCGTCTTCGCCATCCCCTCCTTTGGCATTGCACGATGTTCCTTCATCACTCTCTCCCGCGCGGCCTTTCGGTCCCACAAGATGGAAATTTTTTAAAGTCACCTTGCCATTATCGCCAAAATCAAAATTTAAAATTATTTTTTTAACTTTCTTTCCTGGCGTGCCAACCTCTACGCCAGCTGGCGGCGCGCCACCCTCACCGATTGTCCACGTTCCTGAAATAACCACGCCCGGAAGTTCATTGCCTTCTTTATCGCGAGCGCTTTCCTCTTGCGCCGCGGCTATTTTAACTAAACCCAAAAAAGCGATTGGTGATTTTTGTGACGACTGCGGCATGGCCGAAGAAACTCCGCTTCCGACCGTACCGCCTTCGATCATGGGACCAATGCGTGTCCCCTCGCCAGAATTTTCTCCCGTTTCATTATAAATAGCTTCGATTGCTTCTTCTGATTTGGCAATCTTTGATGCGTTGCTCGTGATCTGAACACTACCGTCAGAAACAACCTCGGTGTCATCGCTAAACGTAATATTATTTTGAGCGATAATGTTGAGACCTCCCTCCCCTTGACAGGTTATTTGCCCGCCCGCGGACACAGAGCCTAAAACGACAAGGTTGAGCGGTCCATTGTCACACTCAAGCTCCCCGTTAATATTAAGATTCCCTTCAACAGTAAGCGTCGCGCCATCTTTAAGCGTGATACGTTCTCCGGAATTGATTACTGTGTCGCCCGGAAGCGTGGTATCGCTTGCGTACACCACACCCTCATCCAAACCCAAACCCGAATTATAGATATAATAAGCCCCACCGATAAGGAGGAGGATAATAAGGCCAAAAAGTGTCTTTTTCATATGCAAAAATGTTACGCCATTTCTCTCGTTTTTTCAAGTGGAAATAGTAATTCAACCAAAAAAATGCTGTTACCTCACGCGAATGAGTTTATAAACTAGACCGTTCAAA
>MHRY01000027.1 GCA_001822675.1 Candidatus Taylorbacteria bacterium RIFCSPLOWO2_01_FULL_45_34b | reverse complement strand
TGATGGAATACGAACATGGTACACTGGTTGAATCATTAGCAATTAACTTTCCAGAAGTTCGTATTGAGGGGTGAGGAGAGGGTTTCTAGTCCAAAAGAAGGTTAGCACAGATATATTGCATAGTCAAGTTTATGTAAGTCTTCCAATTTGTTATTGTGGTTCACATGAACATACTCGTAACCGGCGGGACGGGATTTTTGGGAAGGCATCTTGTGCCTTATCTTGAAAAAGAGGGGCATAACGTTGTCGTCATCAATTCCAAGAACTGTGATCTGCGCGAGGCGAAAAGTTTGTTGCAGTTTAAGGATCAGAAATTTGACCGGATATATCACTTGGCAGCTTGGACTAAGGCGGGTGATTTTTGCTTGTACCACAAAGGCGAGCAATGGATTATTAATCAGCAGATCAACACTAACGTTTTGTGGTTTTGGAAAGAGTTTCAACCGCAAGCAGTTTTAATCGCTATGGGCACGAGTTGCGCCTATCCGGAGGGCGAAATGAATCTCAAAGAGGAAGACTATATGGTGGGTGAACCGGATAAAGATTTGTACACCTACGCCATGACCAAGAGAATGCTATACGCTGGCTTGCTCGCGCTCAATCATCAGTTCGGTTTGAAATACCGATATCTCATTCCCTCGACGCTTTACGGTACTTTGTTTGAGGAGCACGACCACCATTTTATTTTTGACTTGATTGCAAAAATTCAGGACGGAAAAACGGAAGGAAAAGAGGTTGTTTTGTGGGGTACAGGACAGCAAATTCGAGAACTTATTTTCGTGCCGGACGCGGTTGGATTGATTGATGCCGCGGTCAATCGGGATGAGAGCGACATTATTAATCTGGGAGTAGGCAGAGGCTACACGATCCGGGAGTACGCGGAAATGATTTGTAAAATTATCGGCTATGATCACCAAAAAATAAAATATGACACTACGCACCCGTACAGCGGCATGAAAAAGCGCGTGCTCGACACGTCTAAAATCAAACAGCTATTTCCCGATTTTACATTCACGCCAATCGAACAGGGTCTTAAGGAAACAATTTTGTATTATCAGTTGTTGGTGCGCTAGAGATGGAGCTTGTAACTCCAGAGCTGTAAAAGCTTCGCTAGCTTTTAAATAAGATGAGAAGCCCCGAGGTTGAACCTTGGATCGGGAGAAAGGTTCAACCTCGGGGCTTTCTTTTCCTTTAAGCGAGGATTCTTTTTTACAAAACATTGCGCAGTCCCGCTTGGCGGGACGAGCACCCGCCCGACTGAAACAGTCGTTTCGGGCGCGGTAGCAAATTTCAGTAGAAATTATGTGTGTTTTGTAAAAAAGAATCCGAGCGACCATTGACTTACGCACCACATTCACTATAATCGCTCTATGAAAGAGAAAAAATCAACGATGAAAATGAGGGTGTTTAACCCCTCCTGCAACCTCAATACCATTAAGGACGGCCGCGGGGCAATTTTCTCGTTCGCGCCGGATGCGCCGATTGTGGAGTGGACGCATCAGTTTATCAAAGCTGGCAAAGTGCGTGGTAATCATTGTCATCCGGAATTTGATGAATACATTATGCTCGTCGACGGCGCGGGCGTTGAGGTTGAAAAAGATACAAAAACCGACAAGGAGCATTTCATTTACATGAATAAAGGCACTTGCATTTTTATTCCCAAAGGCACCTACCATGTTTTTTTAGCTATCAGCGATTGCCAATCAGTCTCTTTTCTGACTAAGCGCTGGGATGATTGCAAACGGCCGATTGTTCACACTGACTTGGGACTTGGAAGCGGGGATCATGGCGATCCGAAAAGCGCCTATTTCAAAACTCAAAACAAAGACAGCAAACACGTCTAGAACCCATCTAAAAATAAAATAGCATGAATGTTAGGTTTGGAATTGTCGGTTGTTCCAGAGTTGCTCGTCGGCGGTTTTTGCCGGCGCTTCATTCCTCGAAAGCGGGAAAGTTTCTTTTTGCCGGCAGTCGCAACAAAGAGAAGGCGAAGCAATATGCTTTGGAGTTTCATGCCGAGAAACATGGTAGTTATGAAGATGTTTTGGCGGATGAAAGGGTTGACGCTGTTTATATTTCTACGCCGCCCCTGTCGCACGCGGAATGGGTTTTGAAAGCGGCCAACGCCCACAAGCACATTATTTGTGAGAAGCCGGCTTTTCCCGATTATGGAACTGCCCGTGAAGCCACGTCGGTTTGTCGGGCAAAAGGGGTGCGTCTTGTTGAAAATTACGCTTTCAAATATCACCCCCAGCATCAGATTGCCAAAACGCTCGCAAAAAATAAACTTGGCGAGTTTTCACGTATAGAAATTAAATATCTTTACCCCTTTCCGCCGGATGGCGATATTCGTCTCAAACCAGAATTAGGAGGTGGGGTTTTTCATGATTCGGTCGGCTACGTCGCGGCCACCGCCATGTTTCATTTTGAAAAGCCGCCGGTTTCGGTTTGGTGTCGGCAAAAGATTGATCAGGGAAAAAATATTGACACTCATGTTTCGTTCCGGCTAGATTTTGGCGCTGGTGTGGTTGCGGAAGGGGAAGTGGAAATGGGCGCTAAGGAGTATGCTTCACGCTACGTGCTTTATGGCAAGAGTGGAGAATTAGAAGTGTGCCGAGCTTTTGCTATTGATTCTGACAAACCCGCGGAGCTTGTGTTAAGAGTTGGTGGCAGCGAAGAAAAAATTGTCGTAAATCCGGCTAGTCAATTTCAACTACTTATCGAAGATTTTTGTAAAGAACTTGAGTCTCGGAGTTCACACAAGGATTTTGAGGCCGACTTATTACTCCAGCACAAAGTCATGGAGGCCGCCGCTCGTTCAATTAAGGAAAAAAGAGTGGTGGCGTTAAGCGAAATATTTTAAGAAAAAATAATTTGTGCGCCCGGCGCGTTGATTTTTACGTGAAGGGCTTCGTGTTTTGGGAAAGCCTTGATGATGCGTTTGTGCGAAGTTGGGTCGGCAAAAAAGAGCAAGAAACCGCCACCGCCGGCGCCTAAAAGTTTTCCGCCCCACGCGCCCGCCTTGAGACCTTTCTTATACATATCGTCTATTTCTTTGTTCGACACGCCGCCGTCGAGCGAGCGTTTTGTTTGCCACGCCTCACCCAAGAGTTGTCCGAATTTTTTAAGTGGTTTTTTGCTGGTTAAAATATCATAACCATCATAGGCCATTCTCTTAAGGGCGCGGAGCGCCGGCATGTTTTTGTCTACTCGTTTAAGCTGTTTTGCCGTAACTTCCGAGGCGCTTCGACTGATTTTGGTGTAGACAAGAACCAAATATTTTTCAAATTCGGCGAGCCGTTTCGGGCTTATTGGTACGCGGTGAACGGCGATATCTTTTTCGGTTCGGAATTCTACCAGATTAAAACCTCCAAAAGCCGCCATGACTTGATCTTGGCAGCCGACATTATCTTTGATGAGATGTTTTTCGACGTAGATCGCTTTTCGCGCAAGTTCTATGGGACTTAGGAATTCACCCTTGAAACTGTGTAAGGCGTGTAGGGTTGAAACGACGAGAGAGGAAGATGAACCAAGTCCGCTGAAAGAGGGAAGATCAAGGGCGTTATGCAAGGCGATATCTTTCTTGAAACCGCAAAGTTTTAGGCATTCACGGAAGACATTGTGTTCAATATCGTCCAATTCTTTCGCTAACTCGACCTTGCTGTACGAGATTCTGATTCCGTAATCAAAGAAATTGCTTAAAAACGGGTTGGCGGTCACATAAGAAAATTTATCAATTGCCGTTGCCAAGACCGCGCCGCCTTCTTTGAGAAAATATTCCGGATGATCAGTGCCGCCGCCGAAAAAACTGATGCGGAACGGCGCTCTGGTGATTATCATAACGTGCTAAAGCTACCACATCTTCAACTTTGGTGAAAGGCTGGCGTCATTTTTAAACATCTTAAGGGCGATCTCATATCGCTCTGGCACGCCGATATCAATGAAGATTTCTTGGGTTGGAAAAGCGTAGCATTCTTGTTCGAATAAAATGGGGAAAAGGTCATTTTCCAGAGAAAACTTTTTTTTTTGAGGAAAGTAATCGGCTACGGAGGGTTCCATGAGGTAGGTGCCGGCATTTAAGTCGAATTGCTCCGACGTATCTTCGGCGGTTTTTTCGCGCCAGCCAATGACACGACCGTCTTCAGCTAAAGAGACGATGTTGCCGCCACTTCCAACGTATCGTGTGGTTAAAGCCATAGACATAATGCCATCTTTTTCTTCGTGGAAAACGTATAATTTTTCAAAATTTGGATTGAAAACAGTGTCTCCATTCATGACGAAAAACTGTTTTGTGCCGACAAATGGAAGTGCCGCTTTGACCGCGCCGCCGGTGCCGAGCGGCTCTTCTTCTTCCGAGAAAATAACGAGATATTGATTTTTTAGCGCGTGCTCTTTTATATGTTCTTTCAAATAACCAACGCTTAAAATTATTTTTTCGAAACCCGCTTTCGTAAGCATGGCGATTATAAAATCGAAAAGCGTTTTTTCTCCTATGGGGGCGAGGACTTTCGGTTTGTCTGGCAGCGTGCTTCGGAGCCGCGTTCCCAAGCCGCCGCAGAGCACGATAATCGGTGTGTCTTTTAATTTACTATACATTGGAGTATTGGTTGTTTTTTAGAGTCGTATAACCTTTAATGAGTTCTTCTATGCCGCGGTCAAGCGACCATTCTGGCTTAAAACCAGTTTTGGCAATTCGCGCGTTTGAAACCACATAATCTCGTTTGTCGGGGTCTTCGCCAATTGGCGCTTCGAGGTACACGAATTTTGGCAGGTGTTTTTTAATTACCGCGGCTAGTTCCAGTTTTGAAAGATTAGCGTCATCAAGCCCGACATTGTAGGCTTTGCCTTTCATTTTTTCAAAGTGCTCTATGCCGTGGATGAACACGTGCGCGACATCGCGGATATGAATGTAATTTCTTTTGAAATGGCCTTCGAATATGACAAGCGCTCGGTCGTTCACTGCTCGGTATACGAAATCATTCACCAGCAAATCCAAACGCATCCGAGGCGACATGCCGAAAACGGTGGCCAGACGGAAACTTAAACTATTTTCCCGCTCGAGCACCACCTTCTCCGCTTTGACTTTGGTAACACCATAGAGTGAAATTGGCTTAAGAGGAGATTTTTCAGTGCAGACAGTGTCTTTCTTGCCGATGCCATAGCCGCTGTTTGTGATTGGAATTAAAATTTTCTGACGCTTACTTGCAAGGCGGCAGAGCATTGCGATCGCCTCGAAATTTGTTGTCTCGGCAGCAATTTTGTTTTGATCGCAGATCGGCGCGCCGACTAAGGCGGCGAGGGGAATAATAATGTCGGCTTTGGCGAGAAGGGGTTTGAGTACGGTCTCGTCTCGGCAATCGCCTCGAACAACATTGAATTTTTTATATTGGCAGCAATCAGCCAAGCTATTTTGGCGGAACATGAAATTGTCTAGCACGGTTACTTCATGGCCTTGGTTAAGAAGCGTCGGCGTAAGTACCGATCCGATATATCCAGCTCCGCCAGTCACAAGAATTTTCGCCATAGGTTTTAGGATATTCTTTCTGTGTTCAATAATCAAGACCCTTGTTAGACAATAATTAAGTGTTACCGAAATCAGTATTCATATCGTATCACTTCTTGTGAATTTTGCTCCGCGAAAAAGCTCTTTTCTTGA
>MHRY01000026.1 GCA_001822675.1 Candidatus Taylorbacteria bacterium RIFCSPLOWO2_01_FULL_45_34b | reverse complement strand
CAACCCTCGTTCTTATAAAATCAAAGTCGCTTCTCCCAACGTTCAACTTGACCGAGGAAGAGGAAGGAAATATTGAGGATTTGGAGCGACGTCTTCGGATTTTGAAGCGAATGCGCGAACTCTCTTCTCACGTCAGAAACAGTTTTGGCAGACATATCATTTTCCCGCCAAACGAAAGGAAAATAGAGCCAGTTTTTTCACCGGATAAATCGATGACAACAGCTGGTTTCCTTGGCGCGATCCGCGAAGTCCTCCGGCACATTCCAAAGAAAGAATTTCTGCCGAAAGCCATTGTGCAAAAAGTCATCACACTTGAAGAAATGATCTCGAACCTGACCGAGCGCATCAAAACCAGCATCAAAATGAGTTTCCGCGAATTTTCTAAAATGGGCAAAGAAGAAAAAGTAAATGTTATCGTATCATTCCTGGCCATGCTAGAATTGGTAAAACAGGGGATTGTGAACGTCACTCAAGAGAAGCATTTTGAGGACATCCTGATCGAGACAGAAAATGTCGCTACTCCGACATATACTTAAAAAACAAGATGCCACTCGACGCAAAAATCGAAGCGATTCTTTTTTGGAAAGGTGAACCGATGTCGCTTAAAAAACTTCGGGATATTTTAGGTTGTGAAAAAAAAGAGCTTCAGGAAGCCCTTACCGTTTTGGAAAAAAGTCTTAAAGGACGCGGGCTTGCGCTTATTCGCAGAGAAGACGAAGTGCTTTTGGGTAGCGCCGCGGAAATGGGGCCTGTAATCGAAAAATTGACACGGGAAGAGCTGGTAAAAGACTTAGGGCGAGCAGGGCTTGAAACACTTTCAATTATCCTCTATAAAGGGGTAGTATCAAGACGGGATATTGATTATATTAGAGGGGTTAATTCGGCTTTTATCATCCGAAATCTCCTCATTCGCGGCCTTATCGAAAAAGAACAGAACAAGAACGACCAGCGCAGTTTCGTCTACAAACCAACTTTCGACCTCCTCTCATATCTTGGACTGCAAAAATTAGAGGATTTGCCGGAATTCGCAACTGTAAAAGAAGAAATGATTTTATTTGAAAAAGCGGCGGAAGAAATTGAAAAAGAGAGTGAGCTTACAGCTTCAAGCTAGAGCCTATCTAAAAATTATGGACGAAAACATACCACAAACAGAAAATCAATCAGTCGAATCACCTACACCACGGCCCGGAAGAAACAAGGACAAGCTCGTCCTGACTTTTTTGTTCTTCCTCCTTTTTCTGTTTATTGTTGGAAATCCTTTTCATAAAAAAATAGTGCCGGAGGAGGGAAAGGGGATAGTGGCCGCAATTCAAAATCCTTTTCGTCAAATTGAAGTCGAGGCAAAAGCCGTCTACGTCTATGATGTAAACACAGGTACGGTCTTGTTCTCAAAAAATGCAGAAGCCCAGCTTCCGATTGCATCCTTAACCAAACTCATGACCGCGCTTGTGGCGGCCGAGGAAGCACCTGATTACACTGCTGTCCAAATCACACCAGCCTCACTTATAGAGGAGGGTGATTCGGGTCTTGTTTTAGGCGAGCGTTGGCGATTACGCGATCTCATCCGTTTTATGTTGCTTGTTTCTTCAAATGACGGTGCAAGTGCTGTCGCGAGCGTTATTGGAGCAAGAGATGTTGATGGAACCGAAACAACCGAAGACGATACCACGATGGAACGTTTGTATTTTATCCAAAAAATGAACACAAAGTCCAAGGAATTAAAACTGGATCAGACATATTTTTTGAATGAAACCGGCTTGGATAGGGGAGAATCAAGTCCCGGAAGCGTCGGTTCGGCAAAAGATATGGCAATTCTTTTCAGTTACATCCTTAAAAATGAGCCTGCTCTTATCGAGTTAACAAAAAACGACACGGCGGAGATGGTGTCACTTGATGATAAAAAACATTTGGTTAAAAACACTAATCCGGTGGTAAACGACATTCCCGGCCTCTTGGCTTCAAAAACGGGTTTTACTGACCTCGCCGGAGGAAACTTGGTAATCGCTTTTGACGCTGGTTTTGCCAAACCAGTGGTCATCGCCATTTTAGGTTCAAGTGAAAAAGGACGTTTTACAGACGCCCAAAAATTAGTCTGGACATCGCTTCAGTACTTCCACACGCTTCCTTAAGTAAACATATTAGATTTAACACGACTTGGACATCCAATGTCCAAGTCGTTCTATACATCTAAGTATGAAAGAGCGTTTCCTAAAAAATTTGCCGATTCACCATCTTATCCGTATACTGTAAAGAATGATCGTGCTTGATGTTGTAAAAATCTTCGTGCCAGCGACTGTCGCCTTTTTCATTGGTATAGCCTCAACACCACTTTTAACGCACTATCTCTACCGAAACGCCATGTGGAAAAAGCGCGCCGGCAAAAAGGCGCTCGATGGGGGAGAGACTCCCATTTTTAATGAACTCCATAAAAACAAGGAGGTCGGCACGCCGAAAATGGGCGGAATCATCATTTGGTCCGCCGCTTTTTTGACCACCGTCGGCTTATGGTTCCTGGCCAAAGCCTTTCCAGGCGACATCACTTATAAACTCGACTTTTTAAGCAGAAATCAAACTTGGCTACCACTTTTTACCCTACTTCTTGGCGGCCTTGTTGGTCTTATTGACGATTTTCTTGAAATTAAAGGTAATGGCGGACACGTTGGCGGCGGCCTATCACTAAAGAAAAGGCTGCTCGTTGTTTCTTTAATCGGCCTCGCCGCCGCGCTGTGGTTTTATTTCAAACTTGAAGTCCACTCGATCGGTCTTCCTTTCTACGGCGATTTTGAAATTGGTTGGCTTTTTATTCCGCTCTTTATTCTAGTCACGCTTGGCATCTACTCCGGCGGCGTTATTGACGGTCTCGACGGTTTGGCCGGAGGCATTTTCGCCACGCTTTTCGCGGCATATGGTGGCATCGCTTTTTATCAAAACCAGATCAACTTAGCCGCGTTCTGCGCGGTTGTTGCTGGCAGTATTTTGGCATTTTTGTGGTTCAACATTCCGCCCGCCCGTTTTTATATGTCAGAGACAGGCAGTATGGGGCTGACCTTGACCCTCGCCGTCGTTGCTTTCATGACTGATAGTTTAGGCGAAGGACATGGCATCATCGCACTACCACTTATCGCGTTTCCACTTGTCATAACCACGTTCTCGGATATCATTCAGATCCTGTCAAAAAAATTCCGTGGCGGCAAAAAAGTTTTTTTGGTCGCGCCCATCCACCATCACTTCGAAGCCTTGGGCTGGCCGGCGTATAAAGTAACCATGCGCTTTTGGGTTATCGGGGTCGTCTTTGCTCTTATCGGTATGATAGTCGCCATGATCGGATGAAATTAATGACCGAAAAAACCAAGCGGCCGGACAAAATCTTTTTTATTTCGGTAGTTTTACTCGTCCTCTCCGGTGTCTTTATTTTTTCTTCAGCCTCGCTTGGGCTTCTAGCTAAAGAAGGTCCGACACTTCAAAGTGTCGTTTTCAACCAGCTTTTCTTGGGTTTATTTTTGGGCACAGTGGCTTTTTTCGTCGCCGCGAAAGTCCGCTACACGTTCTGGCGAAAATGGTCTTTTTATATTTTTCTCGCCGCCATCGCGCTCAACCTTATCGTTTTTGTGCCAGGCCTTGGATTCTCCCACGGCGGCGCAACGAGGTGGATTGATATTTTCGACTTTTCATTTCAGCCGTCAGAGTTTCTAAAATTAGGCTTCATTTTATATTTAGCCGCTTGGTTCGCCGGTCTCAAGGAAAAAATCGAGACCTTCAAATTCGGCCTCCTACCGCTCCTCATTTTCCTATCAATTCTCGCTAGCCTTCTGTTGGCTCAACGCGATACCGACACCCTCGTGGTCCTCTCGGCCGTTGCTTTTATTATGTTTCTTTTATCCGGCGGCAGACCGCGCGATGTCATTATCTTATGCCTCATTGGCCTCCTTGGTTTCGGAGTACTCATCTTGGAACGACCCTACGTGCGCGAGCGAATCGAAACTTTTCTAAATCCAAGTATCGACCCGCAAGGTTCGAGCTATCAAATACAACAGTCTTTAATCGCCGTTGGCTCCGGCAAAATTTTCGGCAGGGGATTCGGCCAAAGTATTCAAAAATTCAAATATCTGCCAGAGCCAATCGGGGACTCCATTTTCGCCGTGGCCGCGGAAGAATTTGGTTTCGTCGGCAGTAGCCTGCTTATCTTTTTATTCCTGCTTTTTTCATTCAGAGGTCTCCGCATCGCCAGCCGCTCACCTGATCTCTTCGGCGGCCTTCTCGTCTCCGGCATCGTCGTTTTAATCGTTTTTCAATCCTTTATGAACATCGCCGCCATGCTCGGCGTCATTCCGCTCTCCGGCATGCCGCTACTTTTCATAAGCCACGGCGGCACCGCGCTCTTCTTTACCCTCTTCGAAGTCGGCCTCATCGTTAACATTTCGCGTTACCGAAGTCTTCCTAAGTCATAAAAATGATAAACTAACTATAATCACAAAATGTATAAACTAAACGGGATTAAAACTCTTTTTATTACTTTTTTGTTTTTGTTCCTATTTTTTGTTGCTAACCAGCAAATTCTTCACGCTCAATCTATTACCGGCACACTTGAAGTTACCCATTATGATGATTTTACCAATCCGGAAAATTCAACTTTTCGGTATTTCCTTAATGTTGATAGTTTATCTAAAAAAGTCGGGACTCAATCAGTTTCTCAACCAAGTAGTCCTACGCGTATTGAATTGAAACCCACCGGTTCGCTTTCAATAATATCCGGCAGCAAAATCAGGATAAATCTAGACGCTGTCAGTCTCCAAGATATTATTAGTGTTCCAAGTAGTGGTTTAAATCCAATACCCATTTTACCAAACCAAATTACCGTTCTCAAAACAGCTCAACCTGACGCAACTGGCGATCAAAAAACACTGTTCCTCCTTATCAACTTTTTAGATTCACCGACAGATCCCTTTACGGCCACTCAAGTCAAAAGTACCATTCTTAACGGTCCTTTTCAAAATTTTTACAAGGAACAATCATACAACAAAGTGTCGTTTAGCGGTGATTTTTTTGGGTGGATAAAACTACAACAAACCGGTTTCACCTGTTCCAATATCAATTTGAGCAATTCCGATATCAATAAATTTATTCGAGACAATTCTATCAATCTGGCAAATTATAAACGACTTGTATATTTGGTCAATTATGCCTGTCCTGGATACGCTGGTAAATCTACTGTTGGTAAAGTTCCCATGACTTTTAATGGTCAAACTTATTCTCTTTCTGAAGCCCTTGTCACGACTAATTCTTATAACTCTCAAGGTGGTTACCCTTTTACGTGGTCAGGATTTGATTCTACTTTGAGTCATGAAATGGGTCACAGCCTCGGACTTATCCACGCAAATGGTTGGGATTGTGACGATCAAGTCTTACGTGGCCCAACATGCCGACACGTTGAGTATGGAAATAATTTTGATGTTATGGGGCAGGGCTACCCGACACTTCATTTCAACGCTTTCTTCAAAGAAACTCTCGGCTGGTTAGCCCCATCGTCTAATCTTTTGATTACAAAATCTGGTCGGTATACCCTAAACCCGCTTGAAACAGCCTCGGGGGTAAAACTTATAAAAATTCAAATGATGAATAGTCCTTTGACCCCCTTTGCTCTTGAGTACAGAAGACCCTTGGGTTTCGATGCAAAGCTAAACGATCAAATTTTCTCGCCGAATCAAAATGGTGTTTTTGTAAACAATATTATTTCCAACAGCGCCGGAACTCTCTCTGCTCGATTCCTGGATATGAGTCCCACTCCGTCAAAAAGTTGGTATGTTGATATTCAGTCGGCGACTCTCAATAACGGCAGTTCATTTTATGATTCAGGAAGTGGTATTACGATTGGCCCGATTATAAGTAATACTCCTGATGCTATTACATTTGATGTAAAAATCGAAACACCCGTGTGCACACGTTTTGCCCCAAACATAAGTGATTTTTACTTATCCGCTCAAGAATTTGATCCGGAAAGAGAACAACCTAGTGCGGTATTTAAAATTTCAAACCAAGATACTCTAACATGTGCAACCTCATCTTTTTCTATCGTACCGATTCTGCCGACGGGGTGGACAGTAACAAAGACCTCTCATGGTAACTCTACGTCATTAATTTCTGGCGAGTATGTCCAGCCTTCCTTTTCTTTTAGCGCTCCATCAGGGACTCCGACAGGCACTTATACGGTTGGCGTGAAAACCATCAATTTAAATTCAGGACTTTCCAATTCTCAAAGTGGACTAATAAATGTTGTTACCTTTCCTTATAAAATATCAACCATCACTCCATCAAGTGGGTCGCTCGGGACGGCAATAACTTTAACAGGGCAATTTCCTAGCGGAACTGAATACCCTTTTATTAACAATACCAGTGTACTTATCAATGACGGTAATAGTGATCTTGCAGATTTTTTGGTAACACCTTACAACAACGGTCAAAACATTGCTTTCACTTTCCCATCTATCTTCACTTTCAGTCAGCCCTCTCTTAATCGTCAGCCCCCACTCGGTCAATACTCTGTAAAAGTGCGCACAATCACTGGTAACACTAATTCCGTTAATTTCACTCTTTCAGGACTCACCCCGAAAGTAAAGCTAATTGCCCTTTCTCCTTTCCCCGCCACCTTCAATAACATTATCACCCTCATCGGCACGGGATTCGATTCAGAAAATAATATTATTCACATATCTGACTACTCTATCTACTCTACCGGCACAGAAGTAACGCAAACGAGCGCAAATTCATCGAACGGCGAGACACTCTCATTTCTTCTACCACTCATTCAAGACGGCACTTATATTGTTACTGCCGAAACTGCCGACGGAAGCATAAGCAATAGTCTGCCTCTTATTGTTGGCATAATAATAGGCACTCCTCAAAACATTATTCCTGCGGGCACTCCAGCTGGCACTAGAATTATAATCCAACCATTAGAAGACACCACCAACCTTAACGGTGCCATAGTTACTGTAATAGATGCGGGGAATCAAATAGTACAAACTGTTTCTCTTGACGCCGACAATTCCTTATTCATTTTTACTCCTTCAAATTCCAACACTGGCCCATTCACCGTCTCACTTTATGATGTAAACGGTCAAGTGGTACCTGTAGTCGTTAGTATGCAGAAAATACAAGCTGAAGAAACGGACGTAAAAGATGCCAAACCCTACCCCGGCGGTTACGGCATAGTGCCTTGCGGTTTTGATATAGATGGAAAGGATGGAATAAAAGGCAACACAGTGCAAACAATAACAGACACGAATGGAAACAAACACTTTGTCCAAGAAGAATGCGATTTCAATGCCCTGCTTATTCTGGCCAAGAACATCATGGACTTTCTCTTTATCATCTCTGCCTCCATTGCCACTATCTGCTTTGCCGTTGCTGGTATCATGTATTTGACTTCAGGTGGAAACCCGAGCAAAGCCGAACAAGCCAAACATATTTTTGTCTACACCGGAGTTGGTTTCATCTTCATTCTCGGCGCGTGGCTCTTTGTCTCCTTTATCGAAAGCTCACTGCTCCCGACACCACAAGCGGTCATTGATTATTCACTACTGAATAGGGTCAATTAAGTTCGTGGAGAAATAAAAAACGTT
>MHRY01000025.1 GCA_001822675.1 Candidatus Taylorbacteria bacterium RIFCSPLOWO2_01_FULL_45_34b | reverse complement strand
GCCATTTGAAGGGGTCGGGGTTGAACTAGACGAGCGGGTACTCGCTGGCCGCCAATCGGTCGCAACCTTAAAATCAGACGTGGAGCAAGAGCTGTTGGTCGCGCAATTAAAAATAATCCAGCCAAAATTTTCACTCCACGCGTAGCCGGAAAAAACACCAGAAGAATCAATCGTGACTCCCCCATTACTTGGCGCGAAGTTGATCCAACCGGCCAGTTCGCCCCAGGCGTATCCCGAGAGCGTCCCTTCGGCATTGTTAGTCACACCACCGTATGTCGGCGCCAAATTTATCCAGCCAACTGTTTCACCCCAGGCGTAACCTGTTAAAGCGGTATCCGTCACATGAACATCGCCAGCCGAAAGACCAAAATTGATCGTGCCGACAGTATCGTCAAGTCCTTCGGCGTATTTATAGGTGCTGTCGATTGTCCCGTTCGTCGTGGACGCAAAAAGAAAGCGTGAAGCAGGCGCGAAGACAGAAACGAGCAAAATAGCCGTGAGAAAAAACGAAAATGCTTTTCGTGTCATAACTCCCTTTATTATAGCGCAATTTTGAAAAAGGTCAGGGCGTTTTGAACAAGAGCTTTTTTTACTTTTCCCGAATCCTCACCACGAATATTCGCGATCATGTGAGCGACTTCTTTGACATAGAGCGGTTCATTTCGTTTGCCGCGGTAAGGAACTGGCGCGGCATACGGACAATCAGTTTCGCTTAAAAGCCGCTCAAGCGGGGTGTTTTTAATAACTTCGTCATAATTACGAGCAAAAGTAATAACACCAGTAAAAGAAAGATTGAAACCTAAATCAAGAAACAATTTTGCTTCATCCCATGAACCAGCAAAAAAATGAACATCCCCTTTCACTTTCGCGCTCACCTTCAACATTTGGGCGGCATCGCGATACGCATTGTGTGTTTTATCTTTGGGATTGTTGCGAATATGAAGCATGAGTGGCTTCTCTACTTTATTCGCCAGGGCAATTTGTTTTTCAAAATTTTCTTTCTGCTTTTCTATAGTGTCGTCTTCAAGTCTGAAATAATCGAGGCCGCACTCTCCCAATCCAACAACTTTTGGGTGGTTCAACAATTTTTCGTACTCGAGGGAGTCAAATGTTTCGCCTCGCGATGTAAATTCCTTGCCTCCTTCTCCTAGTTCTTTTTCATCATGATATGACTTATCAGTGTGTACTGGATGCAGTCCGACAATCGCGTAGACTCCTTTGTCATATTTTTCTGCCAGTGCCACCGCTGATTTTGACGTACCAATCTGTGTGCCCACATTGATCATCCATGTTTTGTTATTGAGGGCGCGCTTCACCACCTCGTCTCGGTCTTCCTTAAACGCTTCAAAATTAACATGTGAATGAATGTCGATATATTGGGGTTTATTTTCCAACATTTTATTAAATGTCAAGGACGGTCCTTGACACGTTTAGGTGTATTAAAATTTAACCATTCTCGTATAGACTCCTTGAAGTCACCTTTTCCGAAATACTCCGGAAAAGCTCCCCTATTTATGATACCACCTTGGCCCCTAGTCACTCCGCAATAATCTTGATAGCTTGAATATTGATAATTGGCCAAAAAATCAAACGTTTGTTTATCATTTAAAATACGCTCATCTCGCCAGTTTGGATCACATAGCTTCACAGGATTTAAATGGCAGTAGGCAAATTGATACTTCAAATATCTGTCAGTATTGAGATGTTTACCCTTAAAGCGGCCTTCAAAAAGCGCCCCTGTTCTCTCATGTGTTTTGTTGAAATACATAACATACGCCGTAAGAAGTTTCTTCATGAAGAGACTAACGCCATTATTGACCTTTTCACGAACAAGAAGATGAAAGTGATTTGGCATAAGACAATATGCGCCTATGTCTACAAAGGTTTCAGTGCGGGGTAATGTTAAAAACTCGTCGGTTGATCGATTGGTGTGGTCACTCAAATGAAATACTTCTGTATTGTTCACAACATACAAAAGAGTCAAAAATCTCTCATGATCCTGGCGATTCAAAAAAATCTTTCGCTTGTCAGTACCACGATTGTACAAATGATAGAACTCCCCGATCGAGAAATTAAAGTCCCTTTGCATAATATCGAGTTTAGGATTTATAAAAGACCAACTGTCAAGGACCGTCCTTGTTGATACCTTGTTGATATATAACACAACCACTCTATTTTTAAGCGTACCCAAAAATACTCCGGGTTGTGTGATACTGGCCTTGGCGGTAAAAAGCCGTAACCTTTTACATTCTCACCTAATGCCGAGTGTAGTATAACAAAAAACACCCCACATTGTTTTAGAATGCAGGGTGATGAAGAACAAAGTTCTAATATTCAAGTGCCAAGAGCTAAGAGACAAGGGCTAAGCACTTGCGCGCACAGCCGCCGGGTAACCGCCATCCCAGTCGTTGTCGAGCCAGCGGTAGCCCCAGCTCCACCTATCGCCGCGCCAGCTGAGACAACGAACGCAGAGATTGCCGTCGCGGTCGCGGTAAATGGTTCCCCAGAAAAAGATCCATTTGCCTTTCCATTCCTCGGGAATGAGGTGCTGGTTTTCTGGAATCAGTAGGTAATCCAGAAGATGGGCGGTGTAGACCGGCTGCTTCGTGAGCTCCCGACGGAGCTTGTTGCCTTCGATCCACTTGCCATCCTTCTGGCCGTTCGCAAGATGAAGTGTTACCTCTTTGGGATTCCATGCGAATTTTCCTTTCACACGGTTTGGTAACTGTTCCGCCTCCGGCAAAACTTCCCAACCGTCGGGGATGAAGACGGGGGTGTCGCAGTCGATAATATGTTCGCGGGGCTTGATTTCCGCGCGACCAAGAAGAACGTCTCGTGTTTGTGAAAGAAAACCCTTTCTTTCACACATCATCTTAACGTCCTCATTCGATAGGCCTTCTCGGCGACAAGCCAATTTGAATTCGTTTGCCTAACCAACATCGAGCATTAGGTCGCTCATCTTTTTCCTTTTTTTTGCAACAATGTTTGTGAAAACGGTGTTGCGGTACTTGATCGAAACCAGCGTCATGCCGATTTCTACTGCCAAAATACTAGCATAAGTAGTCTACATTTGTCAAGGTATTTTGCGGTACGCTAAAACAGACCTATACATAAGGTTTTGTAGACATCTGATTTCTACAGTTTAGTCTTTGCGAGGGAAAAGAGGGGCTGTTGGGATTTTTGAAGAAGTGAGTAGGTCGAGAATAATCTGTGCAGTTTGGGGAAGAAATGATTGGAGATGAAAGGCGATTTCGTAGAGACGAGCGAGTAGTTCGGCAATGTCTTTTTTGGCGCCAGTTTCGGCGGTCTTGATTTTTTTGAATGGTTCGGTTTTTTGGATATACTCATCGGCGGCGGAAATTTTCTGCCAAATTATATCGGCCGCTTTGTTGATTTCGAATTTTTCAAACGCCTCGAGAAATTTTGAATCAAATACTTCCCTCTTTTCGGAAAGAGCCACCCCATTTTTATTTGCCATCGTTAGAACGCGACTCACCAAATTCCCAAGGCCATTGGCAAGGTTCGCATTGTACGCTTCCTTAAATTTCTCCAGCGTGAAATCGCTGTCTTCAAATGGAGAAAGCTCGCGGAGAACATAATACCGGAGAGCATCCGTGCCGTACTCATTCACAATAGAAATCGGGTCAATAACATTGCCGAGAGATTTGGACATTTTCTGCCCGCCGGAAGTGATAAAACCGTTCACTACAATCTTGTCCGAATTCGGAAGGCCTGCCGCCATAAGCATGGCCTGCCACATAACTCCCTGAAATCGCGTGTTGTCTTTGCCGCAGTATTGCACCGGTGTGCCGTTTACCCAGAATTTCTCAAATTGGACTTTGTTGTCAGGCCAACCAAGTGTCGAGATATAACTCACCAAGGCCTCAAACCATACATACATAACGTGTTCCGAATCATCCGGCACCGACACGCCCCACGACATTTTTGACGCAAGCCGAGAAATGCTGAAATCCTGCAAGCCTCGTTTCACAAACTCTTTCATTTCGTTCAAGCGACTAGTCGGCATCACAAAGTCAGGGTTCGCGTCGTAAAATTTCAAAAGCTTTTCGCCGAATTCAGAAAATTTGAAAAAGTAATTTTCTTCTTCAATGGTTTCAATCTCACGGTTCGGGTGAATTGGACAGCGACCGTCTACTAGTTCAGAATCGGTTTTCTGCTCCTCACAACCGACACAGTACTTGGCTTTGTATTTCTTCTTGTAAATAAAGCCGTTGTCTCTTACTCGCCGCCAGAAGCTTTCAGCCGCTTTAACATGAACGGGATCGGTTGTCCGAATGAAATGAATATCTTTTGATATGCCAAGTTTTGGCAGGAGAACCTCGAAATGTTTCGAATATTCGTCGACGTAGAGTTGCACCTCCTTCCCTGCTTTGCTCGCGACTTCCAGTATTTTTTGGCCATGCTCATCGGTGCCAGTGTTGAAAAAAACCTCGAAGCTTTGTGACTTCTTAAAACGCGTAATCGTATCCGCTCGAATAATTTCCATGGCAAAACCAATATGCGGCTCCGCGTTGACATATGGAAGTGTCGTCGTTATGAAGAAAGTTTTGGAAGTGGACATAGACTAAATCCCCGATGGTTCGCTGGCTTCGGTTATTTTGCGACGCTCAACATCATGGAAGTATTCCATAATAATTGAAGCGGCCGGAACTGACAACAAAATACCAAGGAACCCAGCGAATTTGGCGCCGATGATAAGCGCGAGAATGACCAAAATCGGCGGTACCCCGACCAGCTTTTTGACGACCAAGGGATAAATGAGATGGTTTTCAAATTGCTGGATAATGATGAAAAGTCCTGCCACCAAAAGTCCCGCGGTTACGCCACCGTCGGCAAAAGCGCTGGCGATTGGCGGTATGGCGGCGAGAATGGGACCGAAGATTGGAATAATTTCAAACACGGCGGCAATGAAAGCAAAGAGCAAGGCATTCTTAATGCCTAAAACGGTAAGACCTAAATAAACAAGCACGCCGACCAGCACGCCAAGAAGCAGTTGCCCCTGCATCCAAAAACCGATTTTCTCTTGCGAACGCTTCCATAGACCGACAACATATTTTTCCTGCCGCGCCGGAGTGACGATACGAAGAAATGATTCAATGCCGTTTTCTTGCACGGCGAAATAAAACGAGAGAACGACAATGAGCACAAAACTGAAAATGCCGCCGAAAATCGTACTCAATATTTTTACAAAACCGTCAGAAAAATTCGACATAGCGTCGCGGAAACTGTTGATAATTTCCGTTAAGGAGGCGCCACCACCCTCTGGCACGGCTTTCGGAGAAGCGGAATTTTGGAATAAAGAATTGAGTGAAAAATTATCTACCAAATCTTTCGATTGATCAACCCCGAGGGAAAGCCCATTCACCACCTTTTCACTCGTCGTAACGTCTTGGACGCTCAAAGGGTTCCAGAGCGCGATGGAATCGGCGTATTTTGGCACCGTCGCCAAAAAATTCGAAAGGTCACTTAGAAGCACTGGTAGGAAAAAATAGAACACCGCCGCGACTAAAGAACCAAGCCCAGCGTAGGTTATGATGACCGAACCGGTTCTTCCCACTTTATGCCGCGCCGCAAATTTGATAATTGGCTCAATGGCCGAGGCAATAACGATTGAAGTTAAAACAACCAAAACGAGATCGCGAACAAAATAAAGAAAGGCAAAAAAAACCACGACTAGAATAGCCCGAACGATCGTGCCAGAAGTAATATTGACCACAAAATGTCCGGTTTCTTTGTCCATATGAAAATAGGTTACGAAGAATCGACTGTAATCATACCACCGGCTTCTAAAACTTCAAAAGCGGTAGAAATTGCTTTTCATCTTTAAACGGCCCGACAATGGCCACATTTAATCTTTTTTCTTGGAAAATTTCACGCGCAACCAACCCCACATCATCCGCCGTAACCTTTTCAATTTCAGCAACCACCTCACGTGGACGTTTCAATTCTTTTCGAAAAGCTTCTTGAAAACCGTAAAATTCCGCTAGTTCATCGGACGACTCGAGTCCCAGATAGAAATTGCCAATCATAAAATCTTTGGCCTTGCGAAGTTCAGCCTCTGAAATTCCCTCTTCTTTCGTACGAGTACACTCTTCGACGATGGCGGAGACGACAGCGGAGACTTTTGCGTGTTGAACACCGGCAGAAATTGCAAACGCGCCATGATCGCTTGAGGCTTCGGCGGAAGAGCCGATGTAATAGCACGCGCCCATTTCCTCACGAACCCGCTGGAAAAGCCGTGAACTCATTCCTTTACCCAAAATAGTAGCGATTGTTCGGAGTACCGGATTGCGCTTGTCATAGACATGGAATGAACGCACTCCGATAACCAAATGACTCTGGCCGCTTTCCTTGAAAAGAACACGCGCGGCCGGAGCGTTTTGATTTTCCAAAACCGCCACTTTGCCGGATTTTTTACCCATGTGGATAGTAGAAAAATGCTGTTCAATCAGCCTTTTTACTTCATCCTCTTTAAAATCCCCCGAAACCACGACCGTGGTGGCACCCGAAACGTAATGATTATTTTTATATTCAACCAAATCTGCTTTGCCAAAACGCGAAACTGTTTCTTTTCTGCCCGCAATATCCCATCCGGCTGGCTGGTCTCCATAGAGCAGTTCGGCGAAAAGATCTTGCACGCGGCGCGGCGGAATATCTTCATTCATGTTGATTTCTTCCAAAATAACACCCTTTTCTTTTTCAATTTCGGCTTCCGGAAAAGATTGATTCTGATAGATGTCGGCAACCACGTCGACAATTGAAGCGAGATGTTTCTTGTCCGCCTTGGCAAAATAACCGGTAAACTCTTGGTCAGTAAAAGCGTTCGACTGCGAACCGATACCGTCTAATTCCCGACTGATATCAATGGCTTTCGGCCGGCGTTTCGTGCCCTTAAAACACATGTGTTCCAAAAAATGCGAGATGCCACTTAACTCTTTGGTTTCATACTTTGAACCAGCCTCGACAATGACAAGAACCGTTACAGTCGGGTTGTCCTTCATCGGCACCGTGATAAGCCGAACGCCATTTGCTAAAATGTTTCGCTCAAATCGCATGGGGAATACTCTAGCATACCAACGGTGAAAAAAGAAAAACCGCCATTCCAAGTCCGTAAGAAACGAACTGAAATGGCGGAAATGAAACTGCAATCACCTCGGTCACTAACTTTAAACGAACAGACGACGCCACCACGGTACGTTACGCTGTCGGCGTTTTTCAAAACCCGAAAGAACGGCTCGAGACTCGAGGTGCTCTAACAATGTATCCCGATCGAATACGGTACCATCGTGATCGAAAACAAGATGCCGTACATGACTAGCACGGTGTAGATGAACCGGCAACTGCGCCGCGATGTCCTCCTTGTTACCAAAGGTCAATTCATTACTAACCACCGCCCAAAGCGAAGTTTCGGCTAACTTGTCCATGATATAACGCCGAGATAGGATCGCGGAATTCGATCCATCGAGGACGTCAAGTTCGTAAACCTCGACATTCTCGGATTCCTCTCCTCTGTATTTCAAAAGCTGTCCGGTATCAATAATCTCCCACCGACCAGCCAAACGGCACGCGGTAACCCCCGCTGTTTCGAGTTCTGCCAAATGTTCACATGAGTCCTTTTGATTTTTTCCTCTCGAGGCTATGAGTGTAAATTCTTCAATTGACGGAAATCGAACCTTAATCTGAACAACCGGCCAAACAACTACCACTTCTTCGTTATGCATTATCTCCTCCTATTTGATTGTCGACTGACTCTAAAAAAAGCCTACCGGAAAAACTAAAAAAGTCAACGAAAATTGCAAAACTAAAGCATGCACTACTTTGCCATTCGTCCTAACTTTCTATACACATCATCGTCATTTCTTTTCCCAATGAGGGTAATAAAAATAGTGACGGAAGACCATCGGTAAATGATCCTGTGTTCGCCGATATCGGCGCGGTAGTAATCTTTGAACCCACGCAAAGGACCGACATCCGAAGCTTTTGGATTCTCTGCAAGTTTAAAAATTTTTTCAGAAACTTGTCGTTTGTGCTTTGGTAAAAGTTTCTTAAAATATTTCTCAGAAGGACTGGAAACGTTAATCTCGAGCATTCAGGGCATCATTTAGCAGCTTCAAACTTTTAGTAACACCAATATAGCCCTTTTTGTGGGCTTTTTGCGCTCGTCTGCCCCAGTATGCGTCCCGTCGGGACTCAAATTCGTTATATTCTTCCATTGACATAACAACCGCCACTCTCCTGCCGTTTTTTTCAACCGCCACTGGAGAAAGCCGCGCTTCGTCCAAAAGCCGTCCGAAATTGTTTTTAGCTTCTTTTGCCGAAAAGATTGTTGTAATCATAATATGTTTATTGTAGCCAAAGTAGCCATTTTGTCAATCTACTTACTGTTTGGCGGAAATTCAGAAAATGCTTTCCCTTTAATAATCTCCGATATAATTTCTACCAGTTTTGCTATTTTTACTCGTATTTGTTTCCCACTATCCCGGTCTCGTAACGTAACCGTATTGTTATCCAGCGTTTCAAAATCTACTGTCACTGCCACAATCGTGCCAATTTCATCTTGCCTCCTATAGCGCTTGCCAATGTTACCGTTGTCGTCAAATTCAACCGCGCCGAATTCTTTTTTGAGCGTCACGAAAACTTCGCGCGCTTTCCCGACAAGCTCTGGTTTGTTTTTGAGTAATGGAAATACCGCCACCTTGACTGGAGC
>MHRY01000024.1 GCA_001822675.1 Candidatus Taylorbacteria bacterium RIFCSPLOWO2_01_FULL_45_34b | reverse complement strand
CGCGACGCGCAGACGTAAATCAAAAGGGCTGCATAAAACTTGCCCAATAGGTCCAAGCCTGTATATCATCTGTCCTGCGACTTCGTCCGCCACATTTCCCATAAAGCCCCCGATGTTCGTAACAAAGCTCGGTGATCCTTCAAAACCGCTGTTGATCCAGTTGACGACACTGATCGTGAATTGCCGGATCAGCGTTTTGATCATCTGCTTGAACATCGGCACAATAATGCAGTCTTTGATGAAAGAGCCCCATGTAAAACCACTCGCGCTGGCATTTGAATTCAAATTTGGTATATCACTTACAGGCACAGCTGTAACCGCATTTGCAAATCCGAGACCTAATGCCGCCGCGATAGCGCCGGCGATCATGGTAACGCACTCTGTTTGCGCCTCTGCCTTTTTCGCGAACCCGAGGACACCAAAAACAAAAACGCTCGGCGCGATGAGCGAGATAATAACAAGCGAAATTATACTTTTTTTAAGGCCAACACTCATGAGGCAAGAAGAGCAAAACCAAAAACGCAAAGTATGCAAAGCAAAAAGATTTCAGTTTTTCGTTTCTGGATTTACGCTCTTATTATAGAGCATTGAACAGGCGATAGCCATCTTCAGCCTGTGTAAAAACAACTTTGTGCTCCTCAACGAGATATTTTTTAATGAGGCGGAGCGCCGGCAGGATGTTTCCGGAGGCTTCGGGGTAGTTATTGATAGCGGCGATGGCTTTTAGGGGATCGGTTTCAATCATCTGCATGCCCTCGATTCCCTGTTTGGTGAAACTTATGGCGTTTATAAGTTCAATGTGAAGGATGAGAGCGCTTTGCGGCACCGGCGTGTTTTTTAATTCCTCCTCAATTCGCCTGTATTCCGCGACCAGGGGCTCTAGTTTCAGGAGTTCTTCGGGGTCGGTGGTTTTGACATAGCGATCTATAATAAGCAGTTCGCTTTCAAGCGCCGGCGCGCCTTCTTTTCTTGACATAATTCTTGCGACTTCATTGCCGTAGGCCCTTATGATTGTTGGAGTTTCCGCCGTGGCCACCTTAAAATCGCTCGCGCCATAGAAACGGACATTTGTTTTATTTGCCGCTTCCGCTAGATAGTTTTGGAGCAGTTTTTCATAATCGGCTTGATTGACCGGTTGTCCACTTTGGAGTGACGCCACGTATTGAATGAAGAAATCTCTCGAAAACTTATCAGTCTCGGTTAAATTCGCCTCGTTTTCTTTGTTGATTTTATTTTCTACTTCTTCTTGGCTTAAGGTGTCATTCGGTCCCGCTATTACTGGATCTCTGCCTGCTTTGATTTCTTCCCCGTCTGACGTGCCGTCGCCGTCGCTGTCAGGATTATTGGCGTCTGTTTTCCAAAGTGTTTCCTCCCAGTTGGCTAATCCGTCACCATCGTCATCTTTGGCAAGCGCGTTTTGAGAAATATCATTTACCACTAGCTGATCTGTCGTATTCGAATACACTTCCTTGCGATTTTTCCATTGAACGAACAGGAAACTGCCGCCGATTATGAGAATCGCCCCCGCGAGAAGTAGCGTATTTCTTTTTGTGAAAAAAGACATGTCATTAATATAACATATAACACAAAACATATAACGCAAGATTAAGAGATAAGAAACATATAGCATAAAACATACAACACGAGGAATTAAGAAACCTCTCTTCTTAGAATGTTCAATGTTTCATGTTACATGTTCTATAGTTATATATCCCGTGCTACAATTATTCCATGAGCTTTTCTTCCAATCGTTTTACCACATTACTCTTGCTCGCTTTTTTTTCGTTGTTTTTTCTGCCTAGATTTGCCAGCGCAGAAACATTTTATCGTAATCTAAAACGAGGCGATTCTGGTCAAGATGTATTTGCCCTTCAGAAATTTCTGAATCAAAATTCTGAAACGCGAGTTGCCGAAAGTGGCGCGGGTTCGCTTGGTAATGAGACCGAGTTTTTTGGCGAAGCGACGAAGCGAGCGGTTGTTCGTCTTCAAGAAAAATATCGCTCTGAAGTTCTTTTTCCGGCGGGGCTTTTCTATGGAACAGGGTTTGTTGGCACATTAACACGGCAGAAATTAAACAACTTATATGCCGGAAGTATGAATGTGACAAAAGGAGTTTCGAAAGCAGAAGAAAACGCGCCGAAACCACCTCCCCCACCCCCACCTCCGCTTCCAGACGTTTCAAAGCCACCAGTCGCGATGAATAATCCCAACCTCGAGAATCTTGATTATTTTCTCTCCGCAGTTAGGTCAGTTGGCGAGAAACAAGGATATACGAAAGAGAAGCTGGCGTTGATTGAGAATCAGATTCGTGTTGAAGTGGCAACTACTACCAACCTCCGCGAAAAATTCATGGACGATATGAAAAAAACAGGTCAAAGCGCTTATCTTGAAAATAGTTTTCCTTTATTAAGTGGATCACCGAAAAATTTTTTCACTGACACGTTCAAAAAATTAAAAGATGTTTTAAGCGCGATCTTACCCGAAATTCCCGTAGCCAATGCCGCGATTGGCGTGCCGTTTGGTGGACAAGTGATTTTTCCTATCTACTGCACCTGTAGTGGTAATTGGATGGTGGGTATGCGGCCATTCGGGCCAACTTATGTTGTTTTGCTTACGCACTATTTAGGCGCACAGGCCTTTTTGTACCACAACGCGCCGTTTCCTATTTCTAGCTACATGCTCGGCACCTATATCCCGGGCGCGGGACACTGTCTTTTTTATATCGTGTTCGGTTGCATTGATGTTCCCGCCGAAGGAGCGACAACGCCAATGCTCGGTTCGTCTTTAGTTTTATAGCAAGACATGTTACTCCAAGGTTCAACCTTGGAATTTCGTGGGACCTAAGGTTGTCCAAGGTTGAACCTTGGAGTAAAACCTTGGATTAAATAGTTTTGTAATTTAGCCATTCGGTAACACATTCCTTAAAGTATTCTTCATAATTATTGTCACTGAAATATTCCGGGAGGGTATTTTTTGAAATGATCATTTCTTCAAGCCGGCTCTCTCCAAGATAATCAAGAAAGCTTGAGTGGCGATATTGTCGAAGAAACTTTTCAGCTCTCGCTCTATTTTCAATGCCACTTTCTTTCCATTTAGGCTCGATCAATTTTACAGGATTTAGATGGATATAGGAGATGAGATATTTGAGATAGCGATCATTGTTTGCGTGTGTCGCTTTGAATCTTCCCTGAAAAAGTCCTCCAGATCGTCCATGTCGTTCATTGAAATACATAGTATAGCCTGTCGTAACTTTTTGCATAAAGCGGCTGATGCCACCCTCTTCTTTTTCTTGAACAAGAAGGTGAAAGTGGTTTGGCATTAAGCAATAGGAACAGATATGTATAAGCTGATTTCTATCGTTTGTCCGGTCTACTTCACTTAAGGTTCGGCCTTGCAACTTTAATTGGACTACATTTTCTCCATTGCAAAGATACAAAAGAGTCAGGAATCTTTCATAGTCTGTTTCCAGTTGAAAAATGTTTCTTTTCTCAGTACCACGATTGTACAGATGATAAAATTCACCCGGAGCGAGTTTTACATTTCTTGTCATGGTGTAATTTTATCGTATCACAGCTATTTTTCCAAGGTTGAACCTTGGAATCGGGCGAGGCACTTCCATTTTGAGAGTGGGGCATCTTCGGCGCGGGCGTTTTCGGGAATGTTGCAGGCGGAAAAAGCGGCGGCCGCTTTTTCCGCTCCCCCAAGGATTTCCTTGATGTTTGAAGAGAGCTTTTTTCTTTTTTGACCGAAACCAGTTTTAATCAGTGTGAAAAAAACGTTTTCGACGATACCGTTTTCTGTAAAAAATTTTTTCGAAATATTTTTTACAAGCAATATAGCTGAATCAACTTTAGGTTGTGGTGAGAAACTCTCGGCTTTGACTGTTTCAATATAAACCGGCTCCCCGTAGGCTTTAATACTCAAAGAAAGAATGCTTTCTTTTTCATCCCGCGCCACGATTCTCCTCGCCACTTCTTTTTGAAGCATGAGTACCATTCGAGAGGGCGCAGAGACGACGCTTAAAAATCGTCGTAGAAATGTGCCAGTAATATAGTACGGAATGTTCGCGATTATTTTATAACCTCCGGCTTGAAGCCCCTCCTCTTCAGGGTCAAATTCTAAAATATCTTTGTGGATAAGAATGAGTTTTTTTTCCTCGATTTCGCGCTTAAATTTAAGAGTAAGAAAAAGGACAAGCCGGTCGTCTTTTTCAACCGCAATAACTTCACGTGCCACTTTCAAAAGTTCTTCGGTTAAAATACCCTTGCCCGGCCCAACCTCAAGTACAATATCGTGCCCATCAATCTCTCCCGCTTCTATAATAGAGAAAATTGCCGCTTTAGAGCGAAGAAAGTTTTGACCGAGTGATTTTTTTGCGTATAGCATATTTTGATACTTACTTAAGTTAGGATTCTTCGCAACTACCCCGAGAATACTAGCAGGTAATTTTTTAGGATACACGTCCCCAACTACACACTTCCTCGACGTCTTTCATATTTCTCATATTTCTCTCACATATGCACACCACACATCAAAAATCTGCTATAGCAGATTTTTGATGTGTGGTGTGCGGGGTGGTTTTGCGCTACGGATATTAGATTAAATTTAGTTGATACCAAAGTCGTTTTTAAGATATTTGTCGTTTTCAATTTTATCCACAATAATATACAAAAGATCTTTACCTATTTTGAAATCCGCTTTTAGAAGGGTGATCACATCTTCGCAGTCATATGGGTATACCCAAACACTGTCTTGGAGTCTCTTAAATTCGAGCGAAACCAATGTTTGCCTAACTTTTTCTCGAACCCTTTTTCTTTTTTCAGGAATATCAAAAATAAGCAGTCTCCACTTTTTATCCCAACGCTTGGGGCGTGGAATTTTGTAGTCACGAATTTCAAGCTGGCGTAACTTTTCTTCACCTTTTGGAGTTAGCCTAAGAAAACCATCTTTATACTGAAGCAGCCCATTTAGAACCATGCGTCTTCGTGAAGTGTCTATAACCTTTCTTCTCAGCATTTTAAGTTTTGGGTCAAAAACACGTAGCATTTGAAGTGCGTTTGGTGCAAGCAGGGCAAGGCTTAAAAATCCAACCGCTGTGACTGTTTGAAGGACGACTTTTTGGATATTTGCTCGACGTCTCTCTTTTCGCGATTCATTTTCCATTTTTCCCATATTTCCCCATTATATAACAATAAAAACAACACATCAATTATATGCTATAGCATATAATTGATGTGTTGTTGTAGAGACAAAAAAAGACAGAAAAGAGAGTACTTTTGTTTACAAAGTTTTATCTAATTGGTTTTAAAAATAAATAGTTTTGATAAAACCGCGTCCGAGAGAGGAGGTTTCTGGCTCGATAAATTCTTCATCCACATCAAGTATAAACTCTGACGGTGCGTTCACCTGTCTCGATCCAAAAAGAGTCCGCACGTTCGCGTAGGAGAGGTAAATTTTCTTGCGCGCGCGAGTCAGCGCTACATAAAACAGTCGCCGCTCCTCTTCCTCCTCTTCTCCCGATAATTCGCCCTCCCCCATTCTTTGATGTGGGAATAATTCGTCTTCCAAGCCGGTGATGAAGCAGTAATCAAATTCGAGTCCTTTGGCGGCGTGGATGGTCATGAGCTTCACACCGTCTTTTTGTTCGGAGAGTTCATCTTGGTCGCTTTGAAGGGCGGCGTCGGTTAAGAGTTTTGAAATACCTTCACCTTTCGGCAGACTATCATAAACAGTTGCCAAAGTAACCAGTTCCCGAATATTTTCTAAACGTTCTTTGTCTTCGTCCGTGCCTTTTTTTAACCACGCTTCCATACCAGATTTTGCCAGTACCATTTTTATAACCTCTGACGGTTTCTCTTCCCCGGCGGCTTTTCGAATCGTGCTTAAAACATTTCGCCACTCGGCTACTTTTGTTTTCATGCCAGCCGTCAGACCCTCTTCTTTGCCGGAGAGAATTTTAAGAAGCGTAACTTTGCCGATTCCGCGAGGCGGTGAGTTAAGCGTTCGTTTCATATCCGAAAGAGAGTCAGGATTAAGCGCCAGTCGCACATAGGAGAGCACATCTTTTACTTCCTTTCGCTCAAAAAATTTCGTGCCGAGCAATTGATATGGAACATCGGCATGTAAAAAAGCACTTTCGATGACGCGAGATTGAAAATTCGCTCGATAGAGCACTGCGATTTCCGGAAGCGGGACTCCTTTGTTTTGTAGTGTTTTTACTTTTTCTACAATAAATCGAGCCTCATCTTCTTCGTCGTATGCGGCGAACAGACCGATCTTTTCACCCTCGCCATTTTTAGTGAAAAGGGTTTTTTCAAAGCGCATCTTGTTTTTGGCAATGGAGCGATTGGCGACAGTCAGAATTGTCTGTGTCGAGCGATAGTTTTCTTCAAGGCGAATGATCGTCGTGCCCGGATATTCTTTCTCGAAATCGAGGATGTTTTTAATGGTCGCG
>MHRY01000023.1 GCA_001822675.1 Candidatus Taylorbacteria bacterium RIFCSPLOWO2_01_FULL_45_34b | reverse complement strand
GGCAAAACAATATTATGCCTTCGAGGTTAGAGAGGGTCTTTCCTACTCATATGTTGCGGCCATGTGGTTTTACGATTACCACACAAAAGAGGATGCTAAAACTAGAACGTCAGCGGGGTTTACTAAAGAGTTGTGTATAAGTACAGCTATTTTCAATCAGACCCATGGTTTCAACCAGATAATTGACAGGGGTTGTTATATAAATGCTGTGGGTAATCCTCCTAAAGTTGAAACTGAAAATTTTGATATTGGTAATTTGGACGCGTGTATAACATCCGTAACAGCCAAAGAGGAGTCGAATAAGGCAATAATAACAAGGGGTTGTGCCCCAGGAAAAACACAGGATGATAAATCGGTTGGTGGCCCTTATTCTGATTTGCAATCATGTCTCTACGCTACCGGTCTCTCTACGGAAAAACCCCCACAACCTCCACCACTACCCGAAAAACTACAAGCCCCCCCAAGTGGAGCTACTTATTCTTGTATCGCTTCATAAATAACAATAAAAACTTATGCGCAAAAGTACTTTCATCATCATCTTGGCTCTCGTTCTGCTCATAATTGGTATATTTTTCGGCTATTACTTTTTCTTTTTAAATAAACCAGCCGGGGATGCGGGGACTGAGTCGCAAAATGGCTTCCCGAATATCGGCGGGAATCTTGGAGATGGCACTGGTACACAAAATGATGAGACTGGTTTTGGCGGAACAGGGGTAAACCAAGGGGAAGCGGTCGTGCCACGGCTTCGCCAAATTTCCGACGTGCCAACTGCCGGAATGGCGTTCAAAGAAGTGAGCAGTGCCCGAGAAAAAATTCCTTCCTACATCCGTTGGATTGAACGGGCAACAGGACATGTTTATGAAACAAGAACTGACACCTTAAACAAACGCCGAATTTCAAACACGACTATTCCGAAAATTTATGAGGCTGTTGGAGTGGACAACGGGGGAGGGTTTGTGCTTCGGTATCTTAAAGACGATGACTCTATCCAAAGTTACTACATAAAACTGCCGGAAACCGCCACGTCCTCGCTTACCCAAGGTGTTGAAAAACCAGTTGAGGGAACTTTTCTCCAAAAAAATATCTTAGGACTCGCGGTCTCTCCAGCGACAAATCGCCTGTTTAGTTTAATAAAAAATGAAAACAGCTCATCGGGTATAGTGTCTGAAACTAATGGCGCGAAACGTGTTTCAGTTTGGTCTTCGCCCGCAGTTGAGTGGCTCGTAAATTGGCCGGAAGAGAAAACTATTATACTGAACACAAAACCTTCGGCAAGTACTCCCGGCTTCGCTTACACACTAAACCCACAAACATTTGAGTTACGCGAAATTATCGGCAATATCGAGGGTTTGACGACCCTGCTCTCACCGGACAAAAGCTACCTGTTTTATAGCGGAAACAATGGAAACTCACCCTATCTTCGGATTCTCGATGCCAAAACTCATCAGTCGGAAAACCTTTCGCTTGTAACCTTGCCGGAGAAATGCGCGTGGAGCACGCTTTCAAAAGGTCTTCTCTACTGCGCCATCCCCAAAACCATTCCCGCTGGCCTGTATCCCGATTCATGGTATGAAGGCTCGCTCTCGTTTGACGATGAGCTTTGGAGTATTGACGTTGTAACAGGAACCACAAAAGTCGTACTCTCCAAAAATGAAATTCCAAGAGGCTCCAGCTTTGACATTACAAACCCTGTCTTAAACAAAGACGAAACGTATCTTCTTTTCAACAACAAAAACGACCTCACCTTGTGGGGTCTTCGGCTCAAGTAATCAACTACCCCGTGGCAAGCGGATGAGGTAAAAGAAAATCGACCTAATATCCTTAAGTCCTTGGCGTACCGCCCCACACATCAAAAATCTGTTATAGCATCAAATTGATGTGTAGATGTGTCTTGTAAAAATAGGGCGTTTTTTATTATGAAAAAATCTCTAACCACGTTATGTTGTTTACTCTGGTGTGTATAATCTACGACAAACTTTTCCATTTTTCTGTATACTTAAAGCAAACCCATGAGACTTGTTTCCTTAAATAAACTAACTGTTTTTATCTCGAGTTGTGTCGTTCTGTTTGTTTTTTTAGCTTCAAATCAAACGGCCAGAGCCGCTGTGACGTATTACGTTGACTACGTAGGCGGTAGCGACTCAAACATCGGCACCTCACCATCAACTCCGTGGAAACATGCGCCGGGGGATACGCGTGCGACTGGTGCGGCCGGTTCAAAAGCCCTGCTCGCAGGAGACACGGTTATTTTCAAAGGAGGCGTCAAGTATTTCGTTGCCGTGGGAAGCCAGATTAATTTGAACTGGAACGGAACATCGGCGAGCCGCATCACCTATGACGGCAACAGCGCTGGAACCTGGGGGACCGGCCGAGCCATATTTACGGACAACTACGCAAATCATAATGGCGTTATAACCTCTGTTTTTTATGGGTCAGGAAATCGTACGGGACTTACCTTTAAGAATCTGGAATTTTCTGCACTGGGTGGCGCGAGCACACTGCCGCCAGATAACGGCTCGCCGGTAATTAGAAACGCGGCTATCGCGATTAGAATTAACGGCAGTGCCAATAGTGTTCTTGTTGACAATTCTGTTTTTCGCGAAATTGGATATTGGTTTAGCAAAAAGCCAATGAATGCCGAGGCAATTTCAGGGGTGGGTGTCGCAGTTCTAGGCGCGAATGGACTAACGGTTACTAACTCTGATTTCTCGCGAGTCAATATCGGTTTGGAAATGGCCGCCGATTCTTCCATCACCAATCTCACCATCGCCAATAACGCTTTCCACGATTCGATGCGCTGGCCGGTTGATCTTTACCCGTTTAGCAGTGGAACAACGATTGACCAGGTGAATATTCATCACAATAAATTTTACGACCACTATCAATTCGAAGAAGGTTTTTGGACTGGGTACGGCGAATCGCCTCACAATGACAGTATTTTCCTGCGCATAGACACGCCCTGCAATTGGGGAACGGTGAACATTTACGCTAATGAATTTTGGAGCAACCAGAACACAGGGGTGGGCGGCACGGCCAGTATTTACATTACCGGCGGTCCGAGTGCCAACATTTACAACAACACCTTTCGCGGCACCATGCAGACACGTACTATTTATGTCAACGGGGGTACGCCAGGTCCCCTACCACAAGTTGTCCGTATACAGAATAATTCTTTTATTGAAAATTATCAGTGGGCAATTGAGTTGGCGCGTGACACTGCTCTGTTGGGTACCATTGATATCCGAAATAATATCTTCTACGACACAAGAACTGGCAGCGGAAATAATGAAATCTTTCGTATCTCCGATTCTTCAATCGCAAATAGCTTAACGGTTGATTACAACATTTATCAGTCTTTTAACACCAATGGAAGTTGGTTCTTCTGGGCGGGCAGAGCATCGGGGGGACTTTCTACGATGCAATCCTTTGGTCTTGAAGCGCATGGAATGAAGGTTGACCCGCAGTGGGTAAATTCGACGTATGGAGTCGGTTCACAGGCAAATTTAAATGACCTGCATTTGAAAAGCACATCTCCCGCAATCAACGCCGGCGCCAATCTCTCCTCGTTCTGCTCTTCTCTCCCTGGTCTTTGTTCAGACAAAGATGGTACGGCAAGACCTGGAACGGGTGCGTGGGACATAGGAGCTTATGAGGATGGGAGCAGTGGCGGAACAACGCAACCGCCTTCCGGCGGAACTCAAACAGGCACCGGCACGTACTACGTCGCCACCACCGGCAATGACTCTAACGCCGGTACGCAAGCGTCGCCGTGGAGGAGCACACAGAAAGCCGCAAGCAATGCAGTTGCTGGAAACACCGTGATTTTCGCCCCCGGTTCCTATCCGGGCAATGTTACGTTTAGCAACAGCGGAACGTCCGGCGCGCGCATCACTTTTTCTGGTGGCACATTGACTGGTGCGTATGCGGTGAATGGCAGTTATATAACCTTCACTGGTCAGACCTTCACGGGATACGGAGACCCTGTCTTTCAGTACGAAGGAAGTAACGGAGAAATCAAAAACTTCTCGTACCACACCGGTCAAGCAAGAAAGTTTGTCAATTGGAATGGCAACAACGGATTGGTTGATACCGGAGACGTTACCGGACTCGCTCCAGCGACATCTGGCGGAGGCGTTTTCATCGCAACTGGTGGGAACAACATCACGGTGCGTAAGGTAAACCTCCACGACAACGACAACACCGAGGCATTCGGCTACATCTGGGGAACGAACATCAAAATCCTTGAAAACACCATGATCAATTCCGACAACAGCCGCTATGACTTGGTCCACGCCGACTTTTTGCAGGTCTTTGCCTACAGTGGAACGGCCGCGTCCAACAATGTTGAGGTGGCCGGCAATCGCATCATCAATTCAGATGTTCAGGCTTTTATGATGAACGCGAAGAACACCGGCGTTCCAACTTCACCGAACATCCATCATTGGTATATTCACAACAATATCTTCGCGAACTCATGGCAAAGTGCCAGCATCTACGTTCCCTATACCGAGATTGCCAACAATATCTTCTACAACTGGGGTACGAACAACGGCTATGCATTCAGTGTCCGTGATGGGACCGGTTCTGGCTCATATTCTGTTGGTACTAATGTTTCTATATATAACAATGCTTTTGTAGGCACGACCTACGCGCGCGAGATTGCGGTTTCCGCAGATTATAATTATCGGGACGGTGCATCACTGCCTGATGGCACGCACAACAAAACTGGAACAGCCGGTTTTACAAATATTGGTCAGTTAGATTTCAGTCTTACTAGTGGATCTATATTAAGAGATGCTGGTAGAACATTGACTTCATTCTCAAATGATATTCTCGGCAACGGTCGCCCCCAAGGTTCTGCCTGGGACATCGGAGCGTACGAATACGGCGGGAGTGGTGGAGTTCTACCTCCCCCGGGGGGAGGTACGCCTCTTTTGCCAATCATACCAGAGACCTGCAGTGCTCCTGCTCTTTCGCCGTGGCCAAGCACCTTTGCCAACCCTTGTCCGGTTGTAAATGTTGCGTCCACGATTTCACAAACTGACCCGATTACAATTAAGATTGCTCCCACCCAATCCGAAACAAATCTCATGTACGTTTCAACCAAAGCCTATATGTCTGGTATAAACGCCGGATGGTCTCCTTTTTTTATCGCAGGCGGCACATGGATTACCTCTCCGGGCAACTCTTACTACATCGCGTCCCCTTTCACTAACCCTATTCCAAAAGGTTCACACTACATCGCCACCTGGGATTGGACATATAAAGGTAAGAACGCCGACGGCTCTAATTGTTTTGTCGGCCCTGAATCTAACATCTGCGGGAAAGGAAAGTGGAGAATCCATAAGATTACGGTGCAGTAACAAATACTATACCTCTTTTTCCACAAATCTTTCCTCGGGAGGCACGTAGGCGATCACAACTCGTCGCCCTTCTCCCTCACCTTCCGATTCTGTTTTAATGTCTGGTATATCTTGACAGAGAGAATGCACGATCATCCTCTGGTAAGAAGACATGGGGGGAAACTCCACAGAAGTTCGTAAGGAGCGGGCGCGCGCTGTTAAAATAGCGACTTTGTTTTTTAGATCGTCACTTAAGTCTTTTCCGTAATTGTTGACGTCTAAAATAAACTTAGGAGGAAACGCTGTCACGTTGACATTCGTGTTTTTTGCCACAATTTTCCTAATCAAATGATTAAGGGCGGAAAAATTGACCCCTTTCTGTCCAATTAAGAGCCCCGACTCCTTTGTTTTGATCACAAAACGTGGGAATGTTTCGTTTGGAAATTCTTCTACTTCGTCATAACTAACACCAAGGTTTTGGAGGAAACTCTCAATAGTTTTCTTGATGTTGGCATTCATAAAAATCTTAAAGCTATATTTAGATAGATTGGTATCAGATACCAATCTTACCAAAAATGGTTTTTTGTTTCTTAAGTTTGTGTCGGACAAACAGTTCTTGACCTAAAGTGAAAAGATTTGAGGTCGTCCAATACAAAGCTACGGCGCCGGAAATACTATAGGCAACAAAAAAGGCAATGACGGGAAAGACATACTTCATCTGTGTATTCATACTTTTGGCAAAATCATATTTGAAAGTTCCCGCGTCTTTGGGGGAAACCGCGACTGATCCCAAAGAAAGTCTGGCTTGGAAAAATTGGCTTATGCCAGTTGCCAGAGAAAGAATCAGACTTTTTCCGGTAATCGGAATGAGGCCAAGGAAAAGAACGCTAACGTTGGTCGGAACAGAAACAAAAGAGTATAGGAGGTTTTGGTCAACTTCCGGCAGCTGGCTACCAAGAAAAATACGGTACAGAGCAAAAATGATTGGTAGCTGGATAATAATCAGAAAAAAACTTGAGAAAGGATTCACCCCCTTCTTTTTATATAAAGCCATAGTCTCTTCGGCTTGTTTTTGTTTGTTGTCTTTATACTTTTCTTTAACACTTTGCAATTCTCCTTCAATTTCTTTCATGCGGACTTGGGTGTGAATGGCCTTACGAGAGAGAGGGAAGAGAACTAACTTCACAAGGATTGTTAAAAGAACGATTGCCAACCCAGCATCCGGCCAAGGAAGAACGTCCATTAAAAAAATAAGCCCATTGTAGAGGGGAGTGACGAAAAATGAATGAAATATGCCGGGGCCGCCCATAGACAACTATTCTAACGAAAAAAAGGCCTTTATTCAACATCTTCGAGGTTCGACCTTGGATCCGGAGAAAGATCGAGCCTCGGGAACCACGTATGTTCAGATTACAAAAGAGAGGTTTTTTTTAACAGAGCGTTGATTTCTGATCTAAAATCATTAAAGGTCTTCTTCTCAAGGCCTTTTTTGCAAAAAAAAGCCATGGAAACATTTTGTGTTTTTAAAAGAGGAAGATACTTCTCCACGATAGAATACCCGCGCCGACGCAAACGATTGCGCGCAACCGCCTTTTTCGACACATTATTTGGCACAACAAAGGCGAAATGTGGCTCTCTGGCGTCTTTCTTAAGAACACGGAGGGACAGGTTTCCGGCATGAAAAGAAACCCCTTTTTTTAGAAGTTCCTGAAAAAGCGCTCGCGAAATCCTCTGCCTCCTTGGAAGCATGCTTAGTTAGACAGTTAAACGTTTTCTGCCTTTATTTCTCCTTCTTTTAAGGACACGCCTCCCGCCAGACGTTCTTTTTCTTTTTAGAAAACCGTGGGATCGACCCCGTTTCCTTTTTTTGGGTTTATACGTAAACGACATATAAAAAGAGTTTAGCGCACTTTCAACATTTTTTCAATTTTAACGAAAAAATTTGGTTAAAAATGTTTTGCACAGGTTATGAACATACTTATATACTTTCCACAACTACTTGAATTTTTCCGAAGGCTATATAATAGCAAAGCTTTCGTATTTCTTTTTTTCACACACATGGATAATAAAAAACTTTGGGATATGGTGCTCGCGCAAGTTGAACTGAATGTCTCCAAGGCTAATTTTGCAACATGGTTCAAAAATACCCATATTTTTAAACAAGAAGACGGTGTAGTATTCCTCTCTGTCCCAAATGCTTTCGTAAAAGACTGGCTTTTTAACAAATTCCACAAACTACTCCTTAGAATTCTCCGTGACGCCGGAGAACATATCCGAGCGCTTGAATACGTCGTCTCTAAAGATGAGGTAAAGAAAAAAGAAGGGGATCACCCAAAAATATCGTTTGCTCAAAGCGGGAGCGAGCTCCCGCTTGGGGATTATTATATAAACAAGGACGACAATTTGAATCCTCGTTACACCTTCGACTCCTTCGTGGTCGGCCCATTTAACGAGTTGGCGTTTGCGGCTTCCCAAGCGGTGATAAAAAAACCGGGTATTGCGTACAACCCGCTTTTTATCCATGGAAACACCGGCCACGGCAAAACCCACCTCATACAGGCGATTGGGAACCACCTCAAAACAAGCTCGTCTCAAAAACGTGTGTATTACATAACATCAGAAAAATTCACTATTGATTACGTGAATTCTGTTCAAGCCAACAAAGTGAACCAATTTAAAGAAAAATATCGAAAATATGACATTCTTATTATGGACGACATTCAGTTCTTCTCGAATAAAACAGGGACACAAGAAGAATTATTCCACCTTTTTAATAATTTATATGACAACAATAAACAGATTATTTTCTCTTCGGATAAACACCCGAACTTTATTCCCAACCTTGAGGAACGGCTGAAATCGCGCTTCGCCGCTGGCATGATCATTGATATCCCGCCACCGGATCATGAATCTCGCCTTGCAATAATCAAAACAAAGCTTCGTTTGGGGAACTTCACCCTCGCCCCAGAACTTATGGACTTTCTTGCTTCCTCACTTGAGAGTAATATCCGCGAGCTCGAAGGGGTTCTTAATCTCATTGTCTGCCAAGCGGGACTTAAAGGGAGGGATCTTTCGCTTGCGGAAATAAAACACCTCATTAAAGACACTCAAAAGCCAAAGAAAAATGTCTCAGTCAAAGATATTATTAAAGTGATTGCTGATTTTTATCATATCGAGGAAGATAGTATTTGTGAAAAAACCAGAAAGAAGGAGGTGGTGAAGCCGCGACAGCTTACCATGTATATTCTGCGCGAAGATTTCAACATTTCTTATCCATCAATCGGGCAAAAAATGGGAGGGAGGGATCACACCACTGTTATCCACTCCTGTGAGAAAATAAAAGGTGAACTAAAAACCGATCCGATGCTCGTGCAGGAGTTGACACATATCCGCACGCTCATTTAAAGAGGACTAAAGAGGATGGGGAAATGGTGGGGAGAAGGATAGAATTATTTGTTGAAAAAATGGGTGAAGAAGTGTTTAAAAAATAAAGAAGGAAAATTTTCCACAGGTGGTGCTACGCTATCAACAAGTTATCAAACACTCTCTCACCTGAAACCCCTTACGGAATAGTGTAAAATAAGATTATCCAGCTATCCACAGGTTTAATAATAATAATTTTCTTAATATATAAAAATGAAAGGGGAGTGTGTAAAAGAAAAACTAGAGTCTGCGGTTAGAAAAGCTGAAAGAATTGTTGGTAAAAACTTAAGCCTACCAGTTCTTTCTTGTGTGTACCTTGAATTGAATAAAAACACACTTTTAGTAAAAGCAACCAACCTCGATTTAGGGATTGAGGTTTCTGTTCCTGTAAAAGGGCTATCCCCAGGGGTCGCGGCTGTCCCCGGTTCTGTTCTAAATAGTTTTCTTTCAAACACACCACAAAACCACACGCTTTCTTTTGAAAGCGAGGGAGGAGTGCTGTCTTTGGAAACCGAAGGGGTGAAGGCGTCCCTTAAAACACTCCCCGATGAGGACTTTCCGCTCATTCCACGGATCACCGATGGAAAAGAATTTGAAATGCCCATAAAAAGTTTTCTCAAAGGGCTTCGGGCGGTTTCCTATAGCGCGGCGGTTTCAGGGATGAAACCGGAACTTTCCAGTGTTTTTATTAATTCCAGCGAAGATTTTCTCACTTTTGCCGCAACTGACTCGTTCCGACTTGCCGAAAAAAAGATCAAAGTAAAGAACAGTAAAGATTTCGAGCATGTTCTTTTGCCGGTTAAAAACGCTAATGAAATTATTAGAATTTTTGATGGAGCTGACGAGGAGGTCGAGGTTATTCTTGGTAAAAATCAGATTTCTTTCAAACAAGGGGACACGTATCTAACTTCGCGCGTTCTCGACGGCACCTTTCCTGACTACGGGCAAATTATTCCTAAAGAGTTTGTGGTCGAGGCCACTACCCTTAAAGAGGATCTCGCTGGAGCCCTCCGGTTGGCAAACGTTTTTTCCGACTCGCTTCATCAAGTTGGTATGAGACTTGTTCCTTCAAAGAAAATTTTTGAAATAAAAACAAAAAATGGCGTGGCAGGAGACACCCTCTCTCGCGTCGAGGCGGTGCTCAAAGGCGAGGAACTTGAAATTAACTTTAATTTTAAATATATCATAGACGCCTTACAGTCAATTGAAGGCGAAAGCCTGCTTCTATCTTGGAGTGGTCTTCACAAACCCATGGTCCTCCGCTCCTTAAATGACAAGAGCTTTACTTATCTGGTCATGCCACTCAATAAATAAAATGGAATACACCCCCATCTCCTCCTTGCTCCAAAAGTTTAAAAACATTCTTGCTCCAAACGATTCTGAGCGAGAAGCTTTTGTTAAAGCTGTTAAGGAAGTCTGCGGATTTTCTATCACTAAGAAGGAAGTTTTGTGCCGGAACGGAATTTTTCATCTTAAGGCCAGCCCCGTTTGTAAAAGCGAGATTTTTTTAAGAAAACACGATATTGTGCGGGCGGTTAAGGAGATGTGCGGCCCGAATGCCCCAAGTGATATCCGCTAAAGAGAGGTTTATCTGAGTGATCTTAAAAAGAAATAAGGATGGTCTGCGTCGTTTCACCCCTGTTCATAACCGAGTCGTAGCCGATAATTTTTAGCACATTTTCTTTTTTTATAAACGGAAGTGTTTGAGGAGAAAAGGAGAATGAGAACGAGGGAGGAAGGGCGGTGCCCACATACTCCTCGTTTATGAAAATATCAGCCTTAGAAAGGGGGAATCGTCCGACGGCAGAAAGGGAAACAGTAATTCTCCCATCATTTTGATAAGAAATTCCGGTACTCGGACTTACAATTTTAACAACAGGAGCAAACTCCGGTCGGTGTACATCATCTGTTAAAACAGGGATAACTGAAGCTGTTTCGTTCTGAATATTATTTTCCTTAACCCATTGTTGGACCGCGTATTCCCACAGATTGAATTGCGAGTCGTTTTCCGGATGTTCCGGTCTCGGGCCTTGGGGGTCTTTTTTATCTAGCCAATAAAGAATTGTGTGAACATCCTTAACGATTCGCTCTTCTCTTACTTCAGGCGGGGTAAATTCTGTCGCGAGTTTCCCGGTGGTTTTGTCCACCATATATGATTGGTTTCCCTGCCAAAAACCTCGGAGTACCGGTTTTAGCGTGCTCAAATCCTTTTCCTCTGGTTTTTGGAAAACTTCTTCAGGGTATACTTTGAGCACTTCATCCATAAACGCGTGCCAGAGCGGCGCGATGATGAACCCCGCCACCTTCTTCTCCATCGGGGTGTTGTCGTTGTTCCCAGCCCATGCCCCGACGGCTATAGAGGGAGTGTAGCCGACGATCCAGGCGTCTTTGTAATCATTTGTGGTGCCTGTTTTAACAGCCACCTCGCGATTTCCAAAATACAAAGCAGAGTTTGCCCCAAAGGTTGGAGCTCTGGCCGCGTTGTCGCTTAAGATGTCTGAAATTTGAAGAGCGATGTCTTTTTGCAGAACCTCTTCCGGCTCCGGTTTGAATTTTTCCAAAATGTTTCCCTTGCTGTCTTCGATTTGGACAATACTTCGGTATGGATTTCTAACCCCTTCATTCGCGAAGGCGCCATACGCGCTTGTGAGATCGAGCGGGGAGACCTCACCGCCCCCAAGAACCAAAGTGAGGCCGTAGTCATTAACATTGGTAAGGCTGGTAATTCCCATATCTCTCGCTGTGTCTAAAGAATCGTTAAGGCCGGCTAAGTAAAGGGTTTCAATCGCGGGAATGTTAATCGACTGCGCCAAAGCATTACGAAGGGTTATCGGGCCTCGGTAGATGCCATCATAATTTTCCGGTTTATAGCACTTGTCTTCATTGCCGGACACAATTGGCGTGCCGTCAGGATTACACTCGGTTGAAAATTCAGTTGAGAGATCAAACACAACAGTGTCAGGGGTATAGCCTTTTCGGAACGCGGTTGCGTACACGAAGGGTTTGAACGCCGAACCGGGCTGGCGATGGGCAAGCACGACGTTAAAATTCCCATCAATTTCCTTGTCAAAATAATCTCGCGATCCGACCATCGTGATAATCCCGCCGGTTTTTGGATCAATTGCCACAATTGCCGCATTTTCAGCGTTAAACTTTTCCTTGTTCTCGAGCGCGTATTTTTTGGCGAGGGCTTCAGCTTTTTCTTGAAGATTGTAATCAAGCGTGGTTGTGACCTTAAGCCCGCCGTCGCGAATAATGGTTTCGCCATATTTATTTTCCAGATATTCTTTTACAAAAAGCACAAAATGAGGGGCTTTGATGCCTTTTTCTTCCTGGGGTTTGAAGGCAACAACTTCCGCTAAGGCTTTCGTGTATTCTTCCTCGGTAACAAATTTATTTTCCAACATTCTTTTGAGCACCAAATTTTTACGCTCCTCAAGTTTCTCTCGATTGTTTCCGTACGGCGAGTAATAGGTTGGGGCATTGGGCAAAGAGGCTAGGTAGGCCGCTTCCGCAAGGGTAACGCTGGACGCTTTTTTGCCGAAAAAGGCATCGCTCGCTTCGGCCACTCCATAAATACTCCCGCCGTACGGTGATTCGTTGAGGTAGAAAGCCAGAATCGTATCCTTGTCGTACACTTTTTCAAGTTTCAAAGCTAAAACCCACTCCTTAAGTTTTCTCGATATTTTTTTATCTGTAGTTAAAATAGAATTTTTTATAACCTGTTGGGTAATGGTCGAGCCGCCCTGATCAAATTTCAGTGTTACGAAGTTCGCCAAAACGGCGCGGAAAATTGAACTCAATTTAATGCCGCCATGTTGATAGAACTCCGCGTCCTCGATGGCGATCGTGGCATTTCTGATGTTTCGAGAGATATCGGAAAGGGGAATGATGGTTCTTTTGACATCCTGATGGACATCATAGAGCAGAATTTCTCCAGTTTTGTCATAGATTTTGGTGGACTGGCTGACGCGCCTTTCGTTGAATGATTTAAGATTGGGTGTTTGGAGGTTGGCTATCCAGACAAAAAAAGCTCCGGATCCAAGGAAAAACAAAGCAAGACAAACAAAAAAGGCGTCTTTGAGAATTTTTTTATTGCGAAAAAGCCCCTTTTTACCTTTCATTTGAAACATTGTACCATTCTGCCGTACGCTTGTGAAAAATGTCAAAAGGGGAGCCATATGTTAAAGTTATTCCATGTTTTGGGGCCAAAAAAGAAAAATTGTGACGGATGAGGTGAAAATCACGGAACTTCTAAGTCGCGGGGTTGAAGACGTTTTTGTTAAAGAAAACTTACTTAAAAAACTTCGCTTTGGTAAAAGTTTGCGGGTGAAACTAGGGATTGATCCGACTGGTCCTGCTATCCATTTGGGCCGGGCTATTATTTTGCGAAAATTGAGAGACTTTCAACGTCTGGGCCACCACATCATTTTAATCATCGGAGATTTTACCGCTCTTATTGGTGATCCCTCCGACAAGCTTGAGAAGAGGCCGATGCTTACAAGTGCTGTGATAACTAAGAATCTCGCCACATATAAAAAACAGATCGCTAAAATAATTGATATTGATAAAACCGAGTTTCGTTTTAACAGCGCGTGGCTTTCCAAGCTCCACTTTGCGGAAGTCGCTGAATTAGCCGAAAGTTTTTCGGTGCCGCAGATGTCCAGCCGTCGCAATTTCAAAGATCGCCTTGAGCGGGGAGGGGAAGTGTCACTGCGCGAGTTTCTCTACCCCCTTATGCAAGGATATGATTCTGTCGCGGTTAAGGCAGACGTTGAACTCGGTGGTTTTGATCAGCTTTTCAACCTCAAGGCGGGGCGGATTATCCAAAAACATTACGGCCAAAAAGAACAAGACATCCTGACGCTCCAAATGCTCGAAGGCACTGATGGTCGGAAAATGTCTACCAGTTGGGGAAATGTTATTACGATTATTGATACTCCAAACGACATGTTCGGTAAAATCATGTCCCTTAAAGACGAACTCATCCCAAAATATTTTTTACTTTGCACAGATGTCTCGACGGAGGAACTTACTCAAATAAAAAAAAGACTGATTTCAGGCGAGAATCCGCGCGATATCAAAATGGAGCTTGGTGTTGCCGTTGCCTCTCTCTACCACGGGACTTCCAAAGCTGTTGAAGCGCGCAGACATTTTACCGAGACGTTCACAAAAGGCGCCGTACCAGAAGACGCGGAAGAAATTACCGTGCAGTCGGGGACGCTTCTTGTCGACGCGTTGCTTTCAGTAAACATTATTTCTTCCAAGTCAGACTTTCGCAGGTTAGTCGAAGATGGAGCAGTGCATGTTTTGCCAGAAGGGGGGAATATTACAGATCCGCAATTTATTGTCTCACAGCCGCTTCTCCTTAAGGTAGGGAAACGTCGTTTTGTGAAAATAAAAATTAGTTAATTCAAATTGCGCTTTCTATAGCGGCCTATAATTTTATAACAAATGAAAAGTCCGGAAGGTCAGGAAAAGAGCATCAGCTGGATTCGCCCAAACCCCAACAAGGAAAAAGGTGAAGTTGAAAGGGTTGTAAAAGAATTTCTAAACCTTGAACCAACTGATGAAAATGTGAATCGACTGATTGAAATTATCCAAGAAGCGCCAGTTGTTGAGTTGGGTGAAGAGGAGTGGGAGCAACTTAACAACACAGACTCGTTTCATAATGTTCGGTCTGGCCACTTGGAAGATGCCGAAGAAATCACGGAGGAATATAACCAAAAGCTGTCTCAAAATAACAGGCGTAATTTTAAAAAACTTTTAGATAGTTTTACTTTTGGAAAGGAAATGGAAGTTCCCGTTATTGTAAAAAATAAAGAAGGAGTTACGCATCTTGTAAGCGGCAACACCCGTTTAATGATTGCAAGAGCTTTAGGTATTAAACCAAAAGTGATCATAGTCGAAATTTAAACAAAAAAGTTTTTAATTAAAAACAAAAACTCCCAAAGGGGAGTTTTTGGAAAACATACAGGACAGATTCCGGTTGCTATTCTTCTTCTGTCGCCGCCGTAGACTCTTCTTCATCAAGATCTTCTTCATCAACGTCAGCGAGAACCTCAGGCTCGTCGTAGTCCATACGAGTGTAATGGATTAGTTTTTAAAAACGACCTTTTTTCTAAAAAACACGAATCCCTTCTTAGAACCCGTCTCAAAATAAATGGCTAGAGCAGACAACAGAATTTCGAGGTAAAAACAGAGGATGAGGAAGGAGACGTACTATAAGTGCGAGTGACTGACGAAACTCTGTTTTTGACCGACATTCTGTTGTTTGATAGCCAGATCTTCTCACATTTTTATTGGTTTATTTTGAGATGGGTTCTTAGATAGCCTAAGTTGTACCATCGCCTGAATTTTTTTGCAAAGGAGAAAATGGAACTATTGTGGAAAAGTCACAATTGGTCAAATATTGTTGTACGCACAGTATCATTTACCGAGGGCGGACTCTTTTTTGTAGGCGAAAAAAGTAAGGCCGAGGGCGATGGCATCGTACTCGTCATCCTCCTTGATTTTTTTACCAACAGAAATTAACTTTTCAACCATAAATTTCATCTGACTTTTTGTACCACGGCCGTAGCCAGTCACAGCTACCTTTGCTTGAAGCGGGGTAAATTCGGCGACAAAGAGTCCGCTCCGCGCGGCTTCGCAGATGATCACCCCTCGCGCTTCGGAGACGAGTATGGCAGTTTTTTGATTATTGGCAAAGAAAAGTTTCTCGATGGCAAGCGCCGATGGCCGGTGTGTTGCGATCATCCTTTTAATCTCTTCGCCGATGAGTTTCAGCCGTTCGCTATGGGGTAGTTTGGCGGAAGTTTTGAAACATTCTGAAAAAAGAAGGGTCTCCCGCGCCCCGCCAGAGTTTTCTTTTTCCAAAACCGCGACACCAACTCGTTCATAGCCGGGGTCCACAGCAAGTATTCTCATAACATTCTACATATTCAGACGAACACCAGCTTTTTCGGCAATTTGTTTTATCCAACGTTCATGGCGCTCTATCTGTGTAGTTATCGCGGAGTACTCAATCCGAAAATTGTCCACTGCCTTAGCTAACCCGTCTATTGATGTCGTTAGATTTTGCACTGTTTCGCGCAACGAAAAGATTTCTTTTTTTACTTCCTCAAAATCTTTCTTAGTCGTTAAAACAGAAAGTAATTTTTTAATATCGCTGTCTGTAAGCATGAGACCATTCTAGCACTTACTCCGCGTTGGTAAAGACCTCCTGTACTTCCTCGCATTCTTCCAAGTCATCGATCAATTTCAAAAGCGTTGCGCTGTCTTCTTCTCCAAGAGGCGTTGTTTGTTTTGGCACCCACCCCTCGTTCGTTTTTTCAAACGCCCAGGCTGCCGCCCCGATGCCGGCAAGCGAGAGGTCGTGTTTCCCGAGAATAAATTTTACTTCTTGGGCCGCTTTATTTCGGTTATCTGTCAAAGCTTCAATAATAAGAGCGCATCCTCCCGGCCCGTACGCTTCATAGATAATTGATTCCATTGCCGCGCCCCCCGCTTCGGTCGCTTTTTTTACCGCCCGGTCGATGTTTTCGTTCGGCATGTTAAAACTTTTGGCATTTTCAATGGCCGCCTTAAGAGAGGGATCGGACACATTTCCCTTGGCTTTTTTCGCTGCTTCAGTAATGAGTCTGGCAAATTTACCAAAAATCTTTGACTTTTGGCTGTCAGTTTTTGCTTTCTGCCTCTTGATCTGGGTCCATTTATTATGACCACTCATAAGGGGAAGTATAAAGTTCCGACGGTTGCTTTGCAATGTCGAGGATCCTCGTCCTCGATTCGAAATGAATCGGGACGGGATATTACGCATGAAGTATAAAGAGGAGCTTCTAGTTGCAAAAGTTTCATAAGCTTTAAGAAAAAAGAAAAGATTAAACTACCTATCCCCCTCTGTAAGCTGATGCAGCTACCGAAGCTTTTGTAGCTAGAAGCTAATTTGTCCCGGCTTTTTTCGGCCAAGATGCGCGTAGCCGCGCTCTGTAACTACCCGCCCGCGCGGTGTTCTCTCAAGAAAGCCGATTTGGATTAAGTATGGTTCATTATATTCTTCCACCGTGGCTTCTTCTTCAGAGAGCGCCGTCGCGAGTGTGTTTAAGCCGACCGGCCCGCCACCGAATTTTTCAACAAGAGTCTCAAGAATTTTCCGGTCAGAATGGGCAAGCCCCACTTCATCAATACCAAGAAGTTGAAGGGCTTCAATAACAGAAGATTTTTCTAAAGGTTGTTTTTGCACCTGGACGAAATCACGACAGCGTTTGAGGAGGTAGTTAGCGGTTCGGGGCGTAAAACGACTTCTCTTGGCGATTTCTGTCGAGGCTTCTGCTTTGGCTTGTATACCCAAGATCGAAGCGGAGCGCTCAATAATTTTTTTAATTTCTGCCTCGGTATAAAATTCCAGCCTGAAAATTCCTCCCGAGAAACGGGAGCGAAGCGGGGCGGAAATAAGCGCGATTCGAGTGGTTGCGGCGATTAAGGTAAACGGCGGAAGCTCGAGCTGAATGCTTCGCGCTGACGGTCCTTTGCCGAGAATAATATTTAAAGTGCCCGATTCCATGGCAGGGTAGAGGACCTCCTCGATGTTTTTGTTCAACCGATGGATTTCATCAATAAACAAAATGTCGCCCGGGGAGAGGTTGGTGATGATTGAGGCGAGATCTCCCACCTTAAGAATTGCCGGTCCAGAGGTAATTTTGATGTCAGAACCCGTCTCTTTGGCAATTAAATGGGCGAGCGTTGTTTTGCCGAGGCCGGGTGGGCCGTAAAAAAGCAGGTGTTCGGGCGGGTGGTTTCGCTCCTTGGCTGCCGAGAGGAGAATTTTGAGGTTATCCTTTATATTTTCTTGGCCAATGTAGTCCGAAAATCGCTCTGGGCGCAGCGTTTTATCGAGGAAATGCTCCTCTTTTTGGAGCTCTTCGTCTCTAATTTTTCCCTTAGCATTACTTGACATCGTATGTATTATATGATAGTCTTTCCGCCAGAGCCTGAAGCGCAAAACCTTCACGGCTTTTTTACATCCAGACTTACATCCAGAATATAAATCTCTAAGCAATGGGCCTTCACGGGCTTATAATTCTTTTTCGAGGACGTGCTGGTTTCTTGCTTTAGCAAGAGTGACTGTCATTATCCTAAGGGGGAGCGTTTAACTTTATGTGTCATGCAAAAAGTATTGCTTAGAGATTCATGCTCTGGATATTTCTCTCTATCGACTAATACTAATCCCCTCTCGCCTTAAAAGCAATTTACTTTCCTACCTTTTTGTTTTATACCAGAAGAAAAAAGAATTTTTAAGGTTTTCCTCTATCTTACTCGGATAAAATTATTTTTTCATTACGAAAGGTTTGATTCGAGATCAACGACACGGGTAAGTTCTTGAAGTGAAGTGATCCCTTGGAGGACCTTTATTACTCCATCTTCGCGCATGTCTAAAATTTCTTGATTTTTTGCCACCTGTTTAATCTCGCGCTCGCTCGGGTTTTCATTAATCACTCGCTCGATATTTTTATCCATCAAAATAGCCTCAAAAACGCCGATTCTTCCTCTGTACCCCGTGTGGTTGCATTTTGAACAGCCAGAAGCTTCAAATATATTACCCATAGGCACCCGCTCCATCTTATCAGAAATCTGATCAATAATTTTCTTGAGTGTGGTTTTTTCTTTTTCGGTTGGCGAGTGCGCTTTTTTGCAGTCGTGGCACAGTTTTCGAACTAATCTTTGGGCCATCGAGACGTTCAGGGCGGAGCTGATGATTTTGGGATTGACTCCAAGGTCAATAAGGCGGGGGAACGACCCTGCCGCGTTGTTGGTGTGCAGTGTTGAAAAAACAAGGTGCCCTGTCAGCGCGGCGTTGACAGCAATTTCCGCGGTCTCACTGTCTCGGATTTCACCAACCATGAGGACATCAGGATCCTGCCGAAGGGCGGAACGAAGACCCAATTCAAAAGTGTAATTTTTTTCCGGGTCAGTTTGGGTTTGCACGATGCCGGGGAGGTGGTATTCAATCGGGTTTTCGATGGTAATAATTTTAACCTCTGGTTTGTGTATTTTCCGCAAGAAAGCGTAGAGTGTGGTAGTTTTTCCGGAGCCTGTTGGGCCAGTCGTTAAAATCATACCGGTTGGTTTGGCAATCTCATGAAGAATGATAGCGAGCAATTTTTTATTGATACCCAGTTCTTCTGCATCTATCACGATGCTTTTAGGATTTAGTAATCTAAGAACGATAGACTCGTTGTATGCCCCGGGCAATATCGAGGTTCGAATTTCGATATCGTCTTCATAAACTTTAACGCTGAAGCGTCCGTCTTGGGCTTCAGTTTTGACGTTTAATTTAAGACCGGAGAGCAATTTGACGCGGGAGAGGATAAGTCCGAAAGTGTCTTTGTCAAAGTCCAAAATAGAATTGAGCACGCCGTCGAGTCGGTACCTAAGGCGCACGTAACTTTCTTCCGGTTCGATGTGGATGTCAGAGGCATTAAGTGACAAGGCGCCGGCGATAATGATTTCCACGATGCGCGTAATACGGTAGCTTTTCTTTTGTTTCAAAACAGCTTCGATTTTTGACTTAATATCACTTGAAGTTTTGACCTCTTTTACCAAGTTGCCTATTTCTTCGTTTGAAATATCAAGAGCACCGGCTTTGGTCTCAAACGCGAAAGAAAGCTCTTTGTATTTTTCAACGGCGCGGTTAATGCTCGCATGGGAGGCTAGAAAGGTTTGCACTTCAAAACCTCGAGATCGAAGACCCGCAACAATTTTTTTCGTATGTTCCTCCTCGAGTGATACGGCTGCAACCGACACATTTTTATTAATGAGACTAAACGGAACAGCTAATGATTCGCGAGTTTTCTCTTCACTGATGAGTCGCAGGGCGTCGGTATCAATCGGATTTTTAGATAAATTGACGTAGCCGAGACCTTTGTTTTTGGCGTTCATTTCAACAAATTCTTCCTCTTCTTCTTTGTGTAAAGAATCAAGTTGCGTTTTTTGTTTTTCTTCGTCGAACTCGATGGTCATAATGGACCTCATTGTACCGTTTTTCACGGCCTGCCACAAAGGGAATTTGGGGTTTTGGATGTCTTGACAAACAGGACTTAGTATGCTAGACTTTTGGCAGATTCAGCCACTCCAGTAAACCCGGGCGCTCCTTTTAGGAGTTGCCCAAAACCGAAAGAAAAAAGTGAAAGCTCTTAAAAATCTGGTTTTGTTAATCGCAGTTGTCTTCGCCGGTTGTTCCTCAACTGGCGGCAGACCAAAGTTGGAAGGACCTCCGACACCGTCACGATTTGGGTACCAATATGGGCAAGAACCCGACAAGTACATCGTCCGTGGTGGAAGACAGGAGAAAGACCAATTGGAGGTAATGCAGGCGATGAAGCATCGCCATGAGCGGGCACTCGCCGCAATGGAGTACCAAATGGAACTCCGTCGGGCAAAGGAAGAGATGGGCATTACACATCCACAGATGGTCGTGGTCCCACCTCCCCCCCAAAATGGCGGGGTGACGAATGGGAACTATACAGTCCCGCCTATGGTTCAGCCACCAGCACCCGCGCCAATTCCCCAAGTGGCCCCATCAGTTTCCGAGCCAGTGCCTCAAATGGCCCCGCCGGCTCCGGTACAACCTGTACCCCCGCCGGCGACTCCTCTAACAATGTCAGACCCGGAGGATTGGGATTCCTCTTACGACGAGGAAATGGATCAGATTGCCAAGACCCCGATCATCATCAAGAGGACGAGATGGGCCTTCAAGCCCGTCTTTCAGCTCTTCGTGACTCCGCTCACTCTGACAGTGGAGCCGGGATCTTACCCGGCGGTGAATTCGGATGGTCTTCCATACGGTGATTACCATTTTCACAACCATACAACTTACATCGCCGGAAAGAGCTTCGAGTCCGGCGGGCGTAGGACGTATCAGTCGGGGTGGGGAAGTTTCCCCCACTAAAAAAACAAAAACACGAGAGGCGCGCTTTGGAAATTCCACGGCGCGCCTTTTCTTTTTTCGACAGCATTTATTTTTGATGTTATAAAAACTTGTCAGTATAAATAATAAAATATTCCCATACACTTATTTTCAGCGACCGCGTAAAATAAGTGTATGGGAATTAGGGGAGAATTAGCGGAGAAGACTAAAAGAGTTTTCATTTCTAGGTTTGTGCTACAATTCCTCCCATGAAAGTTCGAAGTGGTGGCCTCGAAGAGACGAAAAAACTGGCGGCAGAGTTTGTTCAGAGTCTTGTTCCGCGGGAAGATGGAGCCACCGTAGTCGGCCTTCATGGTGATTTGGGTTCAGCAAAAACCACCTTTGCGCAATTTGTGGCGGAAATTTTGGGTGTCACGGAGCATGTCACCAGCCCGACCTTTGTTATCATAAAGTCCTATAAACTTTCAACTTTTTCCGATTCACCAAGTGAATCGCGGATCCTCGATTCTGCAGAGCAGAATCGGGACAACTTTCAACTTTTAACTCACATTGACGCCTACCGGCTCAAAAATGCGGACGAGCTCCGTGCCCTTGGTTTCGAAACTCTTCTCTCAAATCCTCGCAATCTTATTTTCATCGAGTGGCCGGAACGTGTTTCGGAAATATTACCAAAGACAACTATCCCAATTCAGTTTTTATTTATAAATGAGTCTAGTCGTGATATAGATATTGAATCACATTCAAAATGACTCCCAAAAGTACACAAAAGAAAAGACTGATTCTTCTCGATGTTCATGCCATTTTACATAGGGCGTATCATGCTTTACCGGATTTTTCTTCCAAAAAAGGTGAGGCGACTGGTGGGCTCTATGGGCTTTCGACCATGCTCGTTAAAATTATGGGCGAGCTTAAGCCGGATTACATTGTTGCGGCCTACGATTTGCCCGCGCCGACGTACCGTCACGAGGCCTATGATGGATACAAAGCGGGACGAAAAGAAATCGATCCGGAACTTGTTTCTCAAATAAAACGCTCGCGCGATCTTTTTAAAGCTTTCAACATTCCTGTGTACGCGGAGGCGGGGTTTGAGGCTGATGATATCTTGGGAACGGTTGTGGAGAAAATCAAAAATCAAAATGTAAAAATTAAAAGTGGGGATTTGGAAGTCGAAATAATTATCGCGTCGGGGGACATGGACACCTTGCAGTTGGTGGATGACAAGAAAGTTCAGGTGTACACGCTCAAGAAGGGTATTAACGATACGATTCTCTACGACGAAGAAGCGGTTTTGACGCGATATGGGTTTCCGCCAAAACTCCTGCCGGATTACAAAGGTCTTCGTGGCGATCCATCCGACAATATTATCGGCATCAAAGGTATCGGCGAGAAAACTGCAACACTACTCATCCAAAAATTTGGCAGTATCGAGGAGATGTATAAAAAACTCAAGGCAAAATCTGGTGATGCTCTTTTCAAAAAAGCAGGGCTCACGCCGCGGATTATCGAGTTGCTTAAAAATGGGGAAGAAGAGGCACTTTTTTCAAAAATGTTAGGGACGATCAATCGAAATGTGCCCATGAAGTTTTCTTTACCGGGGCAAACCTGGAAAGAGGGACTTGAGCCGAAGGAGTTGCTCGAACTTTTTAATGAACTTGAGTTTCGCTCTCTTTCCCTGCGACTGAAAACCTTTTTCGCTTCGCTCGGCAAATCAACGGACGTGTTGAATGGAGTACTGTATAGAGAGGATGTCGCCGCTACACCTGCGCTGCCCGCTCTTTCCGCCGAAGAAAAAAGAGAGATGAGTGTCATGATTTCACTTGTTGATTCGGCCGAGAACAGAGCCTCAACTGAGGATATTTTGCAGTTTACCAAAGCGACAACGTTCAAAGAAGCAAAAGAAAAACTTCTGAAGGACCTTGCCAAAAAAGAACTCATGGTGGTTTTTGAAGACATTGAGAAGCCGCTTATGCCGATTGTTAAAAAAATGGAGGAGCGGGGAGTGCGAATTGATGTGCCATACCTCAAGTCACTTTCGAAGGAATATCATGCGGAACTTAAGAAAATTGAGAAGAAAATTTGGGAGCACGCGGGCGGAGAATTTAATATTAATTCTCCGAAACAACTCGGAGAGATTTTGTTCAATAAGCTTGGCTTGAAATTGGCGCGCCAGAAAAAAACGGGTGGTGGAGCGCTTTCAACCAAAGAGTCCGAACTCCAGAAGATGAAAGAGCTTCATCCAATCATTTCCCTTATTCTCGATTATCGTGAGCTCTCGAAACTGCTTGGAACCTACATTGATACCCTCCCGGGGATGGTTGATTCGAAGAGCCGGCTTCATACCACGTTCTTGCAGAGCGGTACCACCACCGGTCGCATGTCATCACGAGATCCAAATCTCCAGAATATTCCGAACAAAAGCGATCTAGGCAGAAAAATACGAGAGGCTTTTGTGGCGGAGAAAGGATATCTCCTTGTGGCTTTCGACTATTCTCAAATTGAACTTCGTATCGCGGCATTTCTTTCTCATGACAAAGAACTCATTTCTATTTTCAAAAAAGGCGAGGACGTGCACACTGCAGTAGCCGCCGCTGTTTTTAATGTTGCACTTTCCGAAGTGACCAAAGAGATGCGACGCAAGGCCAAAGTTATTAATTTCGGCGTTATGTATGGAATGGGTATTAACGCGCTCCGAGAAAATCTTGGCACTGATCGTGCCGAAGCAGCGCTTTTCTACGACGAATATTTTAAAAAGTTTTCTGGGTTGGCGAAGTATATTGCTGATATAAAAAACGAGGTGGCGAAGCGCGGATACACTGAAACATTTTTTGGCCGCCGCCGCTACTTCGAAGGCATCCGCTCACACATTCCCTACATTCGCGCCGCCGCGGAGCGCATGGCTATCAACGCGCCGATACAAGGAA
>MHRY01000022.1 GCA_001822675.1 Candidatus Taylorbacteria bacterium RIFCSPLOWO2_01_FULL_45_34b | reverse complement strand
GTCGGATCGCCAGCGTTCCGGACAACAATGGTTTTGGTTTCGTTGGGATTGGTTCCGTAACCAAAACTGACGGCTCTAACCACAACCTCAAAACGGAGCACGACATCTTCATCCATCAGGACGAGTGTAGTGTGCCGCTTCGGGTTGGGCTTGAGGTTTCGTTTGAAGCCGTGCCAGAAGAATTGGTCGCGCAAGTCATCGCGAACCGGCCAGCACCAGAAATCCCTCGCGAATCGGGTCCAGTTCCAAATCCAGAGGAGATTCTGCGGCGATTCCTACTCCACCTGTATCCGGCTCTCGAGCTATTCGGAGCTGATTTCAATGCCCTGAATACCGACGACACCGAGTTCGATCGGCAAGTTGACGAAGCGGTGCGGATGCAACTAGGTCTCGACATGGGGGAGCAGGTCAACAAGACAAGGCAGGAGATTGACACATTCAAGAAAACACGCGAGGTCTTCCGTTTCCTCTTCGAGAACGGTTTGGTTCGGCAGGACGCGATCTTGCCAATGAAGTATCTGCCAGATATCTTTATGGCAGTACCCGTGTGGTTCTTCTTCGTTAACCAAACCAATGGTGGGAAGGTGAACGAAGCGTGGAAATCAGATGATCCTAAAGTTGCGGATGTAACGCGGTTCTTCTGTGATCTGTTTCCTAAACAACGATGGTTTGATATATTCCAAATGTTCAACCACCGTGTCCGAACACTCTCACAGTATAAGGGAGACATCATTCCGCCACATGTAACGCGGCGGATGAAAGAAGCAACAACGCTTTTCGACTACGTTGCCATCATGACGCCGTACCACGACGTCGCCGGCAAGGATTGGCAGAATATAGAGTGGTTGCGGTCAATCGATCCGTACCTTGTCGGTTTCAAGAAAGGCATCCCGTACTTCTTCATTTTGGGAAGGTTCAGTGATAGCGGAACGTTTCCGCTCCACAACGAGCTGGTCGCCGACACGGTCGCCTTTCTCAAGGCAAACTCGGATAAACTAGCGGGTTTTAACCAGGTCCAGCAACCTTTCTGGTATCAGGGTGTGGAAGCAGAACGTAGCGGCGTTAGCTCGTGGGCAGCCGATGTGCGCGAGAATGGATGGCTCGGAACGCATCTGCAGGAAGTTGTGAAAAATTTGCTATCGGCATTCGACCGTGGAGTCATGTTCGACTGGATCCGTGGCGAGACGGATTAGTTTCAGTTCGGTTTTCATTTCGAGACCCGACACATTTTTGCAAATGTGTCGGGTCATTTTTTTAACTTCATTTTAATTTTGACAGGTAGGGGAGAGGAGGTTTTTAATTAAGGGAGCGGCTTTCTCCTAAGGATAGGTATGTCGCACAATATATCTTTTCGGTAGGTAACCTAGATAAAAGCGAAGATTTTTTTACAAAATATTTTCGTGCCTCAAAAAAGAATCCGAGCGGTTACTTTTTAGCAAAGAAAGCGGCTGCCCAGTTTATGACTGCGACTATCGGCTCGCGTAAATGATTCGTCCAAAGTGTTTCCGCACCATTCCATACGTAGAGAAAATTTTTCTTGATGAGTGGCGAGGCGGCATTATTCTGAAGGTCAATACCAAGATAGCTTAAAATGAGTACGCCGCCAATAATAAGGAGCACTGATTTTATGAGCCCTCCCCTACTTCGTCGTGAAAAAAAAATCATGAAAGTTTAGAAAACGATAAAAAGTGTTTTTGCAAATTTATACTGTAAATTTTAAAATTTTTTTACAAATATAACAGGGGATTCAAATATGCCTTAAAGTCGGCGACGGGAATGTGATAGGTGCCTCGGCAGACCGCGCTTTTTCGATCATAAATACGCACGCCTTGTGTCGCGTAGACCGTAAAGTGAAGATGCGGGCCGGTCGCGTAGCCAGTCGAGCCGCTGTAGCCGATAATTTCGCCGGTCGAAACACTTTGCCCCTCTGATACTTTAATCAAGGATAAGTGCGCGTAGAGCGTTGAAAGGCCGTTTGGATGTTCAATGAGGACCCATTTGCCGTATGAAGCGCCGGAGCAGACTGAATCTGTATCTCCAATACCAGAGACAGTGCCGTTTAACGCTGATTTAACAGCGGTGCCGATACTAGCGCGGAGATCTATGCCATTGTGCCCCTGTCCATTATACCCTCCCGCTTGCGCAAATGCAGTATTGCCGAAGTTTTGTGTGATTGAGACCTTCTCGAGTGGCCACGATAGCACGCCGGAGCCAGTTTGAGGTAAACGGCTCGGGTCTATTTCAAAACGAAGTTGAGATTCAAAATCGAGGAGTTCTTTGGCAAATGCGTCCCGCAGGGCCACTTTTTCAGACAGTGTCTTTTTATAGGTAGTTTCTTTATTTTTAGTGTCTTTAAGAAGCGTGTCTTTTTCTTTTTTGTTTATTTCAACAATCCGTTTTTGATCGGCGAGGGTACTTTTAAGTGTCGTAAGCTCCTTCTTTTTCTTTTCTGTTTCAGCTTTGTTCCCTTCCAGGCCAACTTTTAGTTCCCGCAAAGTGAGCAGTTTTATTTCAACTGCGTTTTGAAATTGTTTCAAGCGTTCTATTTCATCCGTGAAGTCGGAAAGATTGTCATAGCGAAGCATCGTTTCAATTAGTGTTTGCGAGTCGGTCTCGTTGATACTACGAATGCTCTCTGCGATAACGTCGTATGAAGCACCGATTTCTTTTTCCTTAGTTTGAATTTGGAGGCCGAGTTCTTCGATGGTGTCGTTGGTTTTCCCAATTTTATTTTCGGTGACATTCAAGTCCGCGGTCAGTTTTTTGCCGGACAGATCGAGCGATTTTATGGTGCTTTGGAGCGTTTTTGATTGTTTGCCGACTTCTTCAATTTGTTCTTGGTATTGGCCGATTTCTTTTTCGAGATTGGCAATAGCCGTGTTTCGGTCGGTAATTTTTTGGCGCAGTTCATCTACACGCGCGGTGCTTTGCGCATTGACCGTGGCTTTCACAAAAAAAAGTGAGAGTACGGTCAAAAATATGAGGCTATAGGTAACACGTGTTGGCATTACTTTTTATAGAGAAGAAAGTTTTGTTTTTGCGATTTGTATTCTCTCGAGGGATTTTTCGTTACCAAGAAGATTGAGCAGGGTAAATGGATCGGGGGATTTTTCTTTTCCCGAGAGGGCGTAGCGAAGGGGCCAGAGCACACTTCCCTTCCCCTTTGCTTCGGCGTACTTCATGACGGATTCTTTGAGCTCTTCTTTCGAAGCCCCCTTTTTTTGAAGTTTTTCAGCGACAAATGAAAGATGTTTTTGTGTTTGTTTGGCGTCACTCTCCCCTTTCCAGAGTAGGCGGGTAGCTTCGTATTCCGGATTTTTGATTAAGAAATTCCATTCGGGATTTTCCTCGGTAATTTTGAGGTCGTTTAGCGTTGAGGCTCTTTCAAAAACAAGCAGAAAAAGGGTTTTGATTTGTTCTTCCGTGCGGTTTTTTCGAAATACTTCCGCAAGGTAGTTCTCTGGTCGGAGTTTCCCCTCCGCGTAGAGTTTTTTCATGTATTCTTTGTTGAACCATTTCAATTTTTCTATATTGAAAATCGCTCCGCCTTTTTGAATTTTATTAAAATCAAAAATTTTTATGAAATCGGCCATAGAGAAAAGTTCTTGATCGTTTCCAGAATTAAAACCAAGTAAGCCCAGAAAATTGATTATTGCTTCCGGGAGATAGCCGAGTTCCTTGTAGTAATCAAGAGAGACCATTTCACCGTGCTTGCGCTTCGACAGTTTTGACCGATCAGGCGCCAAAACCAGTGGTAAATGAGCGTATATAGGCCGTGGAGCGCCGATTGCCTCCTGAATGAGGATATGACGCGGGGTGTTTGAAATATGGTCTTCACCGCGGATGACGTGTGTGATCCCTTGCTCAAAGTCATCAATAACAACCACCAAGTGGTAGACCGGCTCATATATATTCCTAGCAATAATAAAATCTCCAAGGTCTGTGGTATCAATCGTAACATCACCTCTCACTAAATCCGCGAACGTTATTTTAATGTTTGGATTTTTAAATCGGACAACTTCTTTATTTTCGCCCTCTGTTTCGGGGGATACATATGCTTTGCCATCCGCAATCAATTTTTCAAGATATTTTTTGTAAATCGGAGTCCGCGTTGATTGGTGCAGCAAGACTTCGTTGTCGTAAGAAATACCCAACCATTTTAGATTATTGAGCATGTTGTCCTCGTATTCTTTTTTTGAGCGAGCTTTGTCGGTGTCCTCAATTCGGACAATAAACGTACCTTGATTTTGTCTTGCAAAAAAATAATTAAAAAGTGCTGTCCGAACATTCCCGACGTGGAGAGGGCCGGTTGGACTCGGTGGAAAACGTGTAACAATAGGTTTTTTGTTGGTCATAATACTCCTTTACGCCGGTTCATGTTCGAGTGCAAGCGTCAGTATCTCTTTGGCAATTTTTTCGGCCGCGTCCACTTTGGCAAATGATTTTGCTGCCGTTTTCATCCGCTCCATCTCCGGCTCGTTTTCAAACAAGCGGTTGATTTCTGAAAGCAGAATGTGCGGGGTCAGATTGTTTTCTTCCATGACGACGCATGCCCCAGTTCTCGAGTAATTGTAGGCGTTTTTTTCTTGGTCATGGCTCACGGCCTCCCCTATCGGGATAATGATTGACGGGATGCCCCATGCAGCAATTTCAAAGATGCTCGAACCGGCGCGCGAGATAATAAGTCGTGCGGCTCCGGCTGCCATTTTGAGCGCCACATCGTTTAGATAATCGAATGGTCTATAGCGGCTTTTGAATGGATGTTCGGCGAGGGTGAGGCTGGTGGTGTCGTCCACCACTTTGAAATTTTTTCGGCCAGTTTGGTGAATAACTTGATATTTATTGAGGAGATCTGGCAAAATATCAATTAAGGTGTCGTTAATGATTTCTGCTCCTTGTGAGCCGCCGACAATGAGAATGACGGGGACGCCTTTTTCCAAACTAAGAAACTCATATGCACCTTCAGTCGCTGGTATGAGAACCTCTCTTCGGATCGGATTGCCGGTGTAGGCCACTTTTTCTTTCGGAAAATACTCCGCGGCCTCCGGATATGAGATGGCGATTCGTTTGGCGAATGAAGCCGCCCAAGCGTTCACTTTGCCCGGGGTGCTGTCTGATTCGTGGATAATGACGGGGATGCGGAGGAGTTTCGCGGCAAAAAGCGTCGGGAAGCTGGCATAGCCGCCTTTGCCAAAAACCACGTCCGGGTAGAGTTTGTACATGTCGATAAGGGCTTGCAGGATGCCGAGCGTGGTTTTTGGCAGGTCGAGAATGTTTTTGAGCGAAAAGTAGCGGCGCAATTTACCTGCGTAGATTTGCTTAAACGTGATGCCATTTTCAAACAGCATCCGGCTGTTGTAGGGGGTGTCAGACATGAAGAAAAGCTCTACTTTAAGCAGACGCTCTTCTTTCACGATTCTGTGGATTTCTTCCGCGACGGCGATAATCGGGTAAAAATGTCCCCCCGTCCCGCCGCCTGTCATGACGATTTTCATGAAGATAAAAGAGGGTTACTACAAGCCTCTTACAAAGTAGTATAACATTTATAAGAGGAGGGTGTTTAGACACTATTAAACTATTAATTAGATGACTTATATCACCCTATTTGCAAGTAAGAAAAAAAGAGTATATTAGTCCGTATGGCTGTTTTATGGCAACAACGCGAACTGGTAGAGGCTTTGGATACTCTCTCCAAAGATGAAAGGAAAGTTATCAAATCTCTTTTAAACCTACATATATTGGGAGATGGCGAGTATTGGACTTTTGAGAGTGAGCTGTTGAATTATATACTCAAAAAACATGGCAAATTAGATAGCGATGTAGATTTTATCATAGACTACAAAAAGGTCTTAAATTCGTGTATAAAAGATGGATTTATTGAAGCGAGAGACAATGAAAAATTTCTTGACCCGAGTATTGTAGATAAAAAGTCAGTTGAAAATAGCAGTGAAAGGTTTATTCAGGTATCTTGCGATAAAGGGTCAGAAATTTTAAACAGCTGGTATTTCTGGTTTAAATATGTCGGTGCTGAGCTTCCACCTTTAGCCAGTATCTTTGTCTCAATTATTGTGGCAGTGTTGAGCGCTGTGTTAACCAGTGGGGCGGTATGGTTTTTTTTGTGGAAAATAGTAAGTGCTAAACTAGGACTATAAGCAAAAAGAAATTCCTTGGTTGTGTGGCAAAGTTGGATGTTCGCTAACACTTGGAGGCCTCGCCTCCAAGTGGGTCTCCTTGAAGGTAAGGGGAGGAAAACGTTTTTTATTTCTCCACGAACTTAATTGACCCTATTCAG
>MHRY01000021.1 GCA_001822675.1 Candidatus Taylorbacteria bacterium RIFCSPLOWO2_01_FULL_45_34b | reverse complement strand
AGAGCCACCGTTTGACCGACAAGGTCAGAAAATGGCTTAACTACAGAAGTCTCGAGACCCTACAGATTTTGGAGAGGGGTGGGACTGGCTGACTGCCCTCTTTGGAATTTGTCGGGTCTCGAGACCCTACAGATTTTGGAGAGGGGTGGGACTTCGGGTCGCTTTGATACGGCCCGACAAGTGTCTCGATATCCTACAGATTTAGATTGGTATCAGATACCAATCTAGGGGGTTAAGCGTTTCCGCGGGGAGACGCTTTTTTGTTGACAGGATGTATCTTATATGATAATAAGAACGTGGATTGACTGATATTTGATATATGAAGAAAAAGACAACTCGTCCAACAGGACTCCCAAAGAGTCCACAACCTCTTGCAGATCACGTGCGAGCATTGACACGCCGTATCAATGTTTTCAGGCTTCATTTCAAGAATCAACCGCGGCATTTCCACGATGGAAAAGCCAAGCGGATCTTCTCGACCTCGATTCATCGGCGCGGCTTAGCGCTCGAAGAACTTAAGGCCAAAAACCCGGAACTCTATCAAACCGTCGTAAACTCAATCCAAAAAGGAGGTGGAGAATGAACGACACCGAAACTTCCGAAACTCTGACATCCCACAGAACCGTTTGTGCTCATCTTCATGTGGTCGGAGAAACGGGCTCACTACCTCGACTTGTCGAGGCGGCGCTCGCCGAACTCATCACGTTAAATGGGAGGGCAACGCAAGCTCTGCTTTCCTTGGCGAAAAACGGATTGGTCCTTCGGCGCGATAAAGAGGAAAATCTCATCGCCGCGGAACTCACCTTGCCTTGCCGCAAAAACAAATATGCTGACGTTGCCGCAAAGGCCGGCGAACCGATCTTGGCTACGCGTATCAACAACAAGGGTAAACTAGTTACCAAAAAATGGTACGGTGAAGGAAATTCTTATCACATAGTTCGCTTCACGCCGGAGACTGGAATGTTTACGGTGCGAGTGTTCGATCGGTATGCTTTTGACGAGGAACTCCTGCACTTGCATTCTGAAGTTGTTTTCGGGTCTGACCTTCCGAAAGGAATAAAAGCGAAAACAGACTCATTACCTGCAAACTTCCTTCAGGCGGTTTTTACCTCTTTTTTGGAATTACCCTTTCAAGGTTTTCCAGACATTGTGGTCAAACCTGCCATGAAGCAGGCCGCTGAACAGCTTCTCTCTTATGTTCAGCTTGAAGCCGGAGAAAACCAGCAGGCGGAATACCCCGATACGAACGAGCGGGATCCCGAACTTCGACTCGTTGAATGGCAAAAATCACTTCATGAACTGTCCGTTCGCACCGAGCCCTTTGAATTTGTTCGGGCACGAGACATTGATTATTACGCCGAAACTGATCGGAGAGGTAACCGGTTTGTGAATATCACTCCCGAATGGACGAAGTTTGCCGAGTCGCCATTCGCGCGGCGTCTGCCGCTCAAAATTCCACCGGAATTTTGTATCTTGCTTCGCCGGAAAACCGAGGGACACGCGAAGATTCCGAATCGGATATATCTCGGTTTGCAAATTTTTGACGGAGTAACGCCGGACAGTACATTGGGCGTGCTTGCGACTGCCGAGGATGGGAAATTGTTCTGGTGGCACGACCACCTCGATGAATTTTCCAATCTAGAAGGTAAACCAGAGCCGAAACTCAAAAATAAACCACAGCTTCTTATGGTGTCTCTCGAGTACGATCGGGAACAGCGCTTTGAGGAAAGTGTCGGTGGCGATCGGAAGATCTGTCTCGTGACACTCAAGGAAACCAGAAACTTCCGCAGGGGTCGCCATGGCCATACGCGAACAGACCGGCTTCCAGCCGGAAACACCTTGTGGCGGGCTGACTTTGCCACATCTGCGGAGGTTGCTGCCCCAAAATGGAACGGGCGAATACTGGGTATCCATTTTCAGCATAACCCAGTTATCACCTGGGCGCTTATGGATCATGATGCGGAAGTACTCGAGAAGGGATTCATCGAAGGCAATGCTTTTTTAGGTAAAGCCTTGGACAAGCAAGCCTTGAATGAATACTTGCAAAAAGGAGGCAAGTGGGTCGGTGATCGTTCTTTCGGAAACAAGCTGAAAGGTATCACTCACACCCTCGCTTCTCTTATTGTACGGTTGGCACGCGAGAAAGATGCATGGATTGCCCTCGAAGAAATTAGCTGGGTGCAAAAACAGTCGGCTGATTCGGTGGCAAATCGCCGGTTCTCAATGTGGAACTACAGCCGCCTCGCCACTCTAATTGAATGGCTTGGTACTGACATTGCCACACGAGATTGTGGAACAGCCGCACCACTCGCTCACAAGGTGAGCGACTACCTCACCCACTTCACCTGTCCGGAATGTGGCGCTTGCCGTAAAGCGGGACAGAAAAAAGAGATTGCAGATACAGTTCGCGCGGGCGACATTCTGACCTGCCGCAAATGCGGTTTCTCGGGTCCGATTCCCGACAACTTCATTGCGGAATTCGTCGCGAAAAAAGCTCTTGAGCGCATGCTCAAGAAAAAACCAGTCTAGCTCATTTGTTTTTATTACACACCGGCAAACATACTCTGTTTGCCGGTTTTTTCTTTTCTGATAGCCTACCCGTATGACGAGCTTGCTACTTTCACAGGCGGATTATGTTCGGACTCCACGGGCGCTTGAAACTGGCAGAAATATTGTGGAAAGAAAAATAGAAAACTGCAGACTCCTGCTCTCACGATATCAAACTAGCACGAGACGCGGCGACGCGACAAAAGCGGATTTGATCAACGACATCAAGTTAGACATTGAAGCTGTGCGCGAGAAAGTGGCAGAAACGAAAAACATCGAAGAGCTCTTACTTTTGGAAGCGCGGGCCGCGAACTATTACTATCAAGGTATCGCTCTTGTAAGCAAACAGTTTTCTTGGACAAGAAAACGCCATGGTGACAGCGACCTATTCAACTTACTTTTGAATATCGGTTACCATTTGCTCACTCTTGAATGTGAGAAAGCTCTTTTGGAGGCTGGTCTATATCTTGAAGCAGGATTCGTTCACGGCCCTTCGTCTGGCAAACCGCTCCTCTATGATTTTGTAGAAGTGTTTCGTCAGCCGTGCGTGGATAGAATTATTCTGCCTCTTTTTTCAAGGAAGAATGCGTTACCGGCCGGCGATAAGGGCAAGGCCCAATTTCTTAAAAGATTTCAGTCTTGCCTTGCAACTCAATTTTGGTATAAAAACAGATGTGAGACAATGAGGAGAATTTTTCTTCTTGAGGCGTATGAACTCAAAAGATTGATTCTTGATCAAAAAGTATATGTACCCTACAAACATCGTTGGGGAAACAGCAGTCCGTGTAACAAAAAAGCGTCTCCCCGCGGAAACGCTTAACCCCCTAGATTGGTATCTGATACCAATCTAAATCTGTAGGATCTCGAGACACTTGTCGGGCCGTATCAAAGCGACCCGAAGTCCCACCCCTCTCCAAAATCTGTAGGGTCTCGAGACTTAAACAAAAAGTGTCTCGAGGGCGACATGTCCCACCCCTCTCCAAAATCTGTAGGGTCTCGAGACTTAGTTGGGCAAGCTTAGGTTGGACATTGTTGTCCCACCCCTCTCCAAAATCTGTAAGGTCTCGAGACTACCGGTCTCTCAACTTTTGGAAACGCCTGTCCCACCCCTCTCCAAAATCTGTAGGGTCTCGAGACGACGAGTTCCACAACTTCTCCACTGACGCCTGTCCCACCCCTCTCCAAAATCTGTAGGGTCTCGAGACCAGAGCCAAACTGTTCCATATTCGCGAAAGTCCCACCCCTCTCCAAAATCTGTAGGGTCTCGAGACTCGACGCTTAGTATCCATGGGATTTCCTAGTCCCACCCCTCTCCAAAATCTGTAGGGTCTCGAGACTTCTGTAGTTAAGCCATTTTCTGACCTTGTCGGTCAAACGGTGGCTCTACCACAGACGGGACGCGAGATTAAAACGGATAGAAAGGAGGGGTTCGCTTCCCGTAGGAGACCATAAGATTAAAGGGATATATACGGCCACGCCGTATACACAGAGGTGCTTCGATTCTCCAAAATACCAAGGTACTGTCTCTCCGAAGAGAAACAGCGTCTTCATCCGCCATAAGCGGACCGTACGTGTATTCTTCGGAACCCGGCACGGGACGCGTGCCGAGAGTTAGACTCTGCTCCGAGACTATAACAGGGGGATGGGGGTGTCAAGGGGGGAGGCGCTTTCATACATTCCACTGTTCGGAAGAACGTTGGAATGTGTGGAAGTGTGAAAGGATAATAGCAAAACCTCCTTTGAGCTTTACCCCACACTTTTCTCGAGTGCAATAACCCCCGGCAAAGTTTCGTCTGCTAGAAAATCAAGCATGGCGCCGCCGCCAGTTGAAACGAAAGAAAATTTGTCGAGAATGCCGAGTTTTGAAATAACAGCGAGCGTGTCTCCCCCACCCACAATCGAGCGACATTTTGATTCGGAAACAGCGCATGCCAACGCTTCTGTTCCGGAAGCAAAACCATTTTCGTAATTACCAAGCGGTCCATTCCACAAAACAAATTTCGACTGAAGAATAAGTTTTTTAATATCTTCTACTGTTTTTGGACCAGCATCAAAAATAACATCCGTACTTTTTACTTCCTCGGGTTTTTTTATACTTTTTCCACCATCACTCTTAACCACAACGTCAGAAGGAATAGACAACTTTGGGTGAGAAAGAATTAGCGAGAGGTCTATGACAGCTTCAGAAAGTCGTGATGTTCCGACTTCAAATCCTTTGACTTTGAAAAAATCATTCGCCAAAGCCCCGCCAACAAAACAATGATCGGCCAGCTTCAAAAATTTCTGGATGAGCGGTATTTTGGTTTCAAATTTCGCGCCGCCTAAGATAAACAGAAATGGCCGCGGCGGATTAAACACCTCGGAAAGAACCCTGACTTCTTCTTCAAAAAGAAAACCGGCGTAGGACGGCAAAAATTTTGGAACGCCGACAATCGAAGCGTGCGGCCGGTGCGAAACGGAAAAGGCCTCATTTATATAGAGACTGCCGAACATAGAGAGTTCCTTGGCAAACGCTTCGTCGTTTTCGACTTCTCCTTCATTCTCGCGGATGTTTTCGATAAATAAAAAAGAGCCCGGGGTGAGGCCGGCCGCCTTGCGGCCGGCCTCTTTAAACGAAGAAAACTCTATTTTAAATTTCTTCTTTAAATACTCGAAAACCGGTAAAAGTGTGCCACCCTCTTTATCATCAATATGCGCGACAATAACTGTCCGAGCGCCAGAGGAAACCAGAAACTCCAGTGTCTTCATTGAACGCAAAATTCGAAAATCATCAGTCACCTTACCCTCTTTAATCGGCACATTAAGATCAAGCCGAAGCAAAACACGCGTGCCCGAAATAATTTTTTCTCTACTTAAGCAAGGAAAGGTCATGGGCTCTATAGCGATTCCGCAATTTTGATGATAAGTCTGAAAGCTTCGGTATCCAAACTAGCGTGGCCGACGAGAAGTCCCTGGGCGCCGCCTTCCGAAAGAATATCTCGGCAATTTTTCTCTCCTACTGAACCACCATAAAGAACGGGAACTTCTTCCATCCCCTCCTTGCCATACAATGAAAAAAGAATTTTGCGTATATACAAAACTGTCTCCAAAAGTTCGCGAGGATTCATGGCATCACTTTCTTTCTTCCCAATGGCAAAAACAGGTTCGTAAGCGATAATGATATTTCCAAGAGAAGCGCGAGAAATTCCAACAAGTGAACTTTTGATTTGATTTTCTAAAAAGCCCAAGTACGCACCTTGATTATCTCGAAATTCTTCCCCAATACAAAGAATAATCTTGAGTCCCGCTCGAAGAGCACTTATAGCTTTTCGACAGACAACCTCATTTGTTTCACCAAGAGCTCGACGCTCGGAGTGCCCCAAAATAACATACTCAACACCGCCATCTCTTAACATTACTGGAGAAACTTCTCCGGTATACGAACCTTTGTCTTCGGATGAACTATTCTGGGCTCCAATGTGAATATGTTTTTTACCACCGGTCAGTCTTTGAACGAGTGGTAAATACACGAATGGCGGGCACACAACCACGTCCACGTTTTTAAGGGTAGAAACAACTTTTCTGGTTTTTAGAAAAACCTCTTTCGCCTCGACAAAAGTGACGGGATTCATCTTCCAATTTGCCACTATTAATTTCTTATCTTTTTTCATGCGTTCATTATAACACCCCTCCGTCAGGCGGGAGAACAACAACCAGCCGAATTTATCAGGGAGAATTCGGGTTGCATGACAAAAAGAAGAACTTTATCTCTGCTTTGTCGCGATTTCCTAGAGTGATATAAAACCCCCCGCCACATTCTCATGTGGTGGGGGTTGTTTTGGTGTGATGTCACAAACTTCAAATAATTCTCTGAACTAGACCAAGCTCCAGACATTCTTCGGGGTTCAAGGCCAGTCTATTTCTTGCAATGAGTGAATCCATAAATGGCCCCCGTTCGGGAAAGCCAGAAAGTTTCAGAAGGTCGAAGGCCGTTTGTCTCACGGTCTTCAATTCTGAAAGCCTGGCGCGGGGAATTTTGCCGCGGCCTGCTAAATCGCAGGACTCAATAGTTACAGCTCCGAGATGAATTGAAAAGACCCCGTGCTGGACGATTTCCCGCTCCGTGGCGGCAAGAGCGAGGAGTGCTGCTGCCGATTCGGCTTGGTATATTTTTGCTGTCAGATAAATGTTATCCCTCTTAATTTTTTCGATGAGCTCGATTGTTTTCTTGGCTCTTCCGCCTTCGCTTGCGATTACCAAGCCGATTTCCGTGTCTGGAGATCCTGCAATTTGGTCCAGATCTCGGTATCGTTTGATTTCCCGCCAAATATTCTCAAGTCTTTTTGCCGTCAGGAAACCATGCACAAGGACCACCGGTTTCATTGTTTTCCCTCCGTGATATAATTGTTTACGAATCGTTCTGTTTCTATTATTAAATAAATAAAAGTATATGTCAAATAACATTGAAGGTTCGCCAAAAAAGGACGAGGTTGTAGAAACCAAGGCGGACAGGGAAGCCGCACTCGAGCTTGCAAGCAAAGATTCTCTTCTTGGCCGAGACGCGTTTACCATGCAAGTTATTAGCAATAAAGGCAGAAATCCGGACGGCAGCCCTATTAAGGACCTTGGAAATTTTCTGGCTATCCGCCGAGAGCAACTCGAGAAGGACAGAGAGGCAGTTACTATAGGGCCAGAAAACTTGAAAAACAGTATGATTGAACATTCGAAAAAGTGGGAGGAAAAGGAAAGTCATGAATAAAAGAAGCCTCTTTTTGTTGATTAAGGAACACAAAACCCGCCGGAAGGCGGGTTTTGTGTAAGTGTGAAAAATGATCCCTCGATAAAACCTCGGGATTAAATAACTAAGAAGTTATTTGACGGCTTCTTTTAGGGCCTTAGCGGCGCGGAATTTTGGAACTTTCATGGCTGGAACCTGCAGGGTTTCACCGGTGCGAGGATTCCGTGCTTGTCTCGCGGCGCGTTGTTTAACGGAGAAAATACCTAGGCCTGCGATTGAAACTTCCTCACCTTTTTTTAGGTTGCCGACGATTGATTCAATGACCGTGTCTACGACTTGCTCGGCTTGCACCTTGGTGGTGCCAAGTTTGCCGTGGACAACGTCTACGATTGCTTGCTTATTCATGGGGATATAGTTTATGGCTAGTAAGAAGTCGACCCTTAATCTTATAGATCTCTCATCAACATTATATAATAGGCCGTTTTTTAAGCAATCAGGAGTAAAGGTTGACAAAATTGTCTAATAATTTATAATTTCGTGGGAAAATTAAACCAACAAGGTTGAACCTTTTAGAGATTTAAGGTTCGACTTTGGGGAATGGGAGGTGTAAAACCAACTTCTTCAGATTATCTTGCGAATTCTATCGAGCGGGTCTCCCGAATGATGTTTACCTTGATTTCCCCTGGGTATTTGAGCTCGTTTTCGATGCGGAGAGCTATATCACGAGCCAGTTTTTTGGCGTCGAGATCAGTTATTTCTTCTGGGCGGACAAAAACCCTTATTTCACGTCCCGCTTGGAGAGCGTAGGCCTTGTCTATACCTTTAAATGAATTGGCGATGGCTTCAAGGTCTTGTAGCCGTTTCAGATAGTTTTCCACCGTGTCGCGCCGCGCCCCCGGACGAGAGCCTGAAATGGCGTCGGCGGTCTGAACAATGATTGATTCGACGGTTTCGTAAGGGTATTCGCCGTGATGCGCTTGCATTGCTTTGACCACCTCCTCGGAAACACCAAATTTCTGGAGGATTCGTCGGCCAATTTCAACGTGAGTCCCTTGCACTTCATGGTCTACCGCTTTGCCAATGTCATGGAGCAGTGCTCCGGCTTTAGCCACCGAGACGTTCGCGCCGAGTTCTTCGGCAATCATGCCTGCTATATGGGCCATTTCAATCGAGTGTTGAAGCACATTCTGGCCATAGCTGGTTCGGAAATGAAGCCGGCCTAAAATAGAAACAACGCGCGGGTCAAGATTAAACACGCCAGCTTCATAGGCCGCTTGGTTGCCTTTCTCTTTGATAATTTTATTTATTTCTTCATGCGCTTTTTCAACTTCCTTTTCAATTTTCGCTGGCTGAATACGGCCGTCCAAAATTAGGTTTTCGAGGGCAACACGCGCCACTTGGCGGCGCACCGGATCAAAGGAGGAAATGATAATCGAACCAGGGGTATCATCAACAATAACTTCAATTCCAGTGGCTCGCTCGAAAGCTTTGATGTTTCGGCCTTCTTTGCCGATGATTTTGCCCTTGAGATCATCAGAGGGAATGGAGACGACGGTGGAAAGCGCATCGGCAGCGACCGAAGAACTTAGGCGCTGAATACTAGTCGCCAAAATATCCTGTGCCTTTTTCTCAAGCCGCTCTTGTCCCATGGTTTCCAGTTTCTGCATCCGGATCATGATGTCCTCCTCGCATTTTTTCTCGACTGCGGCGAGAAGTTCTTCTTTGGCCGTGCCCTCCGTCATGCCGGCAACACGCAGAAGTGCAGTCTGACGTTCCACTTCCATGGCGTCAACTTTCTCTTTTATTTTTTTGATTTCCGCGACTTTGTTTTTGATTTCCTCAACTTCTTTATCAATGTCGATCTGACGTTTGTCTAAGAGCTCCTCCTTTTTAATCAACCTGTCCTCAGTTTTTTTAAGTTTTTCTTCTTTCTCTTTTACCTCGATGTGGCTTTGCTTTAGAGCCTCTTCGGCTTTCTTGCTCGCCTCCTCGGTTATTTTTTTGGCTTCTTCTTTGGCATCGAGGAGCAGTTGCTTGATTTCAAGTTCAACCGAGCCTTTTTTGCCCAAGGATACTATCCAGCGAAGGAAATATCCAAAAACTACCCCCGCAAGCGAAGCCGCAAGCGCAATGAGTAGCACTTCTTTTAATGGCATATTATTAATGCGAAAACCGCGCCTTAAACCCCGCCTTCAGACGGAGCGTTTAGAGATCTGCTATAGGTTGTGATTATTTCAAACATAGAAGAGAGACAGAGTATAGTGTGCGAACCCGGGCATCTTAAAACGAAAGCGAAATTCTCAAATTTTAAAATACTAATGACTATAATATATAAGAAGGGGGATGATTTGTCTATCTTGACCGATTTCGCACTCGCTCTCATACCTTTTTGAATCGTTTTGGTCCCAGTCTCCTAATCTTTGCAAATAGTGGCTGGTAGACATCTTCGCGGGGGTCGATTTCAAGTTCGGTTTCTTTAATGCGTTCACGCCACGCCACAGGTGCGCTCGTGATCATGGCAAGGGGGATTGATTCGTTGCCCTCGCCCATACAAAAAACTGCTGCCGTGGCAAGACTGTCCGCCACATCGACTCGTTGATACAAAAATTTCCGGCCAAATAAATCAGATTTACCCTTGTAACTTTTAAGACCCCGAAAACCAGCGTAGCCTGTCGCGACGCCAACCGTGCCATTTCGGAGCGGTAAGAGTCGCGAGTCGGTGATAATAACCCCGAACTTTTTTAGGCCGTATATTTTTTTGATTTTCTTTCGAATAAAAATGGCGGTTTTGAAACTGTTTTTCGGTAGCAGAATCAGTTTGCCGTTGCCATTTGATTCATCAATACCAGCTGAAGCCATAACTAAATTATCACGGATAGTCAGCCAAACGTATTTGGTTTGGAGCGCAAACTGACTTTCTGATCGTATGAGGCGTTCTTTTTCTTTTTGATTTGCTACAACCGCGGTTCGTTTTTCCGCGAGCGCGACAATCTTCGAGGTAACGATAAGCAGAGATTTTTCTGCGATTTTTGGAATGTGTTCTTTGATGAAAGCAATAAGATCTTTGCCCTCGAGAAACAGGCGAGTTTTAACAGGAGTGATATGCATGAGAGAGTGGTTAAATGCTAAAGGCCGCGAGAAAACTCTTGTTCTCGGTGTTTAGCAAAAACCTGACCACGTTTCTTTAGCACAGTTTAGAAGCATTGGATACAAAATATGCGTTTAGAGTTTTGTCTTCACAATCTCATCAACAATGCCGTATTTTTTGGCTTCGTCTGCTGACATGAAGAAATCTCGCTCAACATCTTTTTCGATTTGCGCGACTGATTTGCCGGTGTTTTCCGCGAGCATAGCATTTAAGTTTTCTCTGGTTTTAAGGATGTGCTTGGCGGTGATGGCAATATCCGTTGCTTGGCCTTCAACGCCGCCAAGTGGTTGATGGATCATGACTTCGGCGTTTGGAAGCATGAAGCGTTTGCCTTTTTTGCCGGAGGAAAGGATGATAGCGGCGCCGGAGGCGGCGATGCCAACACAAACGGTTCCGACGTCATTTTTGATGTGGCGCATGGTGTCAACGATCGCCAGGGTTGCCGTGACTGATCCGCCCGGGGAATTAACATAGAGCGAGATGTCTTTTTTCGGGTCTTCAGATTGGAGAAAAAGCAGTTGAGCAATAATAATATTGGCCACATGGTCGTCAATCGGCCCGCCCAGGAAAATAATGTTTTCTCGAAGCAGTCGCGAATAAATATCATAGGCGCGCTCGCCGAAGGGCGATTTTTCTATAACGGTTGGTATTAACATAATTAGCTTGGAGCTTCCGAAGCTTCACGAGCTTCAAAAGCTTTTAATTAATTGATAGAGAAAAGTATAGCAAGGAGACATGCAGATTGACAAGTTTATTTTTTAGTGTAAGGATAAAAAAAGAAAAGGAGAGCGGCTATGTACACTCAAATTATCTTTACTCGCCGAACATTTAAACTGTGGCGATGGGAAGTTTTTACATCAGTACAAATTTTCGCGGGTCCTTTTGAAGACGAGCTGGACCGAAAACTAAGTATGATGAGCATACGACTCGCGGTCAATAAGTTCTTTCCCACTGACAGGCACGTTTCTTTTGGTTGGCGTGATTTGAAAGAGTTGCCGGCTGGCGAAAGGGCTATTCTTCCAGAGGATATTATGGAAGCGCTTCTTATCGCCATGTGTCCCTCTGAAACAATGGGATGGTAGGCTTGTAATTTACAGAAAGCCCTTTCGAACGATTGGGCTTTTTCTTTTTATAGTTTCACGGTAGAGTGGATTACAATGAGAGTCCATCGATTTTATGTTAATAAGCCGATTCTGGAGAAGGGGAGTGTTATGACGCTCTCCAATTCAGAACTACTCTACCAGTGGCGGCATGTGTTTCGGTTTAATGTGGGTAGTTTCACAACGCTTTTTGATAATTCAGGTTTTGAGGCACTCTGCCAAATTGCCGAGTTGTCATTTCGGGAAGCAAGCCTCCTTGTTGTGAAAAAGGAACAAAACACAATGTTGCCACGCCGCGAGGTGTTTCTCTACCAGTCCATAATCAAAGGTGGAAATTTTGATCTTGTTTTGGAGAAATGTACGGAGCTTGGCGTTTCACATTTTGTACCTGTTCTCTCGGATCGAAGCGAAAAGAAAAATATTAACATGGAGCGTTCTTTAAAAATCGTGAAAGAGGCCTCCGAACAGTCAGGCCGAGGGATATTGCCCACAATGTCCGAGCCGGTCTCGCTCGGAGATGCTGTCTCCTCGCCTCTGGTCAATCCGATCGCGTTTCACCCCTACGGCTCTCCATTTCGTGAATCTAAAATCTTGCCCGCCCGAACGACTGGCATCGTTCAGTCGGGCGGGAATCTTGAATCCACCTCTGTATTAATTGGCCCTGAAGGCGGTTGGAGCGATCGTGAGATTTCTTTGTTTGAAAAAAAGGCAATCCCACTTTATTCTCTCGGCTCCACAATCTTGCGTGCTGAAACAGCGACCATCGCCGCAACATCACTCCTTTTGCTCTAGTTTTACACCCCTAATCTTGCGTTCCATTCCAATCCCTCTCTTTTAAAAAATAAATAATTTTCAAGTTACACAACTCAAGCGATCGCTTCAGTTGTGTTACAATAAGCGGTATACTTTACACACAAAAATACACAATTACGATAAGAGTATGACTATAGAAAAAGGTAAAAAGAGATATTTAAGAGGGGAAGTCGCGAAAATTATTCTGAAATCACTACTGGTTGGTGGGGCTATTGTTTTGGTTCTATCTTCACCGTATGCCACGAAGATTATCACTAATTATTTTAAAGGTGACAAACGAAAGTTTATGCGGTCAGTGCATAATCTTAAGAAATCAAAGTACGTGACGTCTCACTATAAGGATGGTAATGAAGTGATTGAAATAACGGAAAAAGGAAAGAAAAGATCGCTCCAGTATGATTTTGAGGATATGAAAATAAAAACTTCAAAATATTGGGATGGTATTTGGAGGATTGTAACTTATGATATTTCTGAAAGGAGAAAGCGCGGGCGTGATCAGTTTGTAGTCAAATTGAAAGAGCTTGGTTTTTTACCATACCAAAAATCAATATTCATTTTCCCCTTTAGATGCAAGGACGAGATAGATTTTATCAAAGAACATTTGTTTCTTGGGGATGAGATACACTACATTGAAGCGACGCACGTTGATAACGGTGAGGCTCTAAAGAAAAAATTCAGTATATAAAATTTTCATCAGCAGTCATATTAGCTCCAGTGTTCCTAATACTGTAACACAACTCGAGCGATCGCTTCAGTTGTGTTACACAATAGGAATGCATTGCAAACATACAGACGCAAGGATGAATGTGGAAAATAGGTTAGGAAAGATTTTCTCGCAGTTCTGCTACCGGGTAGTTGATTTATGAAAAGATTTCCAGTTGATTTGCCATGTGACACAGTAATGGAAAATATTATTGGTTTTCCAAAAAGGTAAAAACTTTTTCGTTGGTGAGGATGGTTTCGGTGTAGATACGCGCGCGATTAGGGTCGGCGTCTTTGTAGTGTTCCAGAATATGATCAACTTCTTTTTGTACTGCCGCTTCATCCAGCGTAATTTTTTCCTGAAGTGCGATTTGGTTGAGAACAAGTTGTAGAGTGGCGCGGCGTATCGCGTCTGGTCGCCATTCTTTTTTAAGGTCGTCTTCGGTTTTTTTGATGTGCTTTAGGTAATCAGGAAGCGTTACACCCAACCTCTCCACGTCATCTTTGAATTGATGGAGCATTTTTTCGATTTCGCTTTCAATCAAAACCGGAGGAAGAGAAACTTTTGTACCGATGACAATTTTTTCTGAAATGGATAGCCTCTTTTTTTCTTTGGTGCGATATATTTTTTCTTGCCGCATATTTTCCGTTATCTTTTTTTTGAAATCTTCGACGTTTGAGAAATTTCCAAGAGTTTTTACAAACTCATCGGTGATCGGAGGCAGCTCCACCTTATCCTCTTTTGTTTTTTCTGGCTTGGCAGATACCGATGTCTTTGGGAGTTTACTTTTTTGAATTTCTTTTATAACATTTTCTAATTCTTCTTTAGAGATGTCTGTCGGCTCATCCTCTTTTGTCATTTCTTTTTTGGCGATTTCTCGATAGTTTGGCAGAGTGATTTTCGGGAAAACCGATACTCGGATTTTGAAGGACGTTGTTTGTCCGGGCACTAGTTTCATAATAGAGACGTCGGGTCTTCCCAAGGCGTCAATTTTTTTTTCGGCAAGCAGTTTTGGGATTTCTTCCCGAAGAGCATGCTCGACTTCTTCTTCCAAAATAGCCATTTCACCGACGCGTGAAATAATAACCTCATCCGGGATTTTTCCTTTTCGAAAACCGGATATTGAGAGGTTTTGGTTGAAATCCTTAAGAATGTGAGCGCGGTACGTCAAGAGCGTTTCAGCAGAAAGTTCCGCCTCGATTTCCACTGTAGAGTCAGGATGTTCGACGACGCGCGCGTTTTGGATTCGTGTTTGTTCTTTTGTCATAACAATTATAAGAAATGTTAGTCTACCTTCTTTTTTTGATTTTGTAAAAAATCCCCTGAAAAGGGGATTTTTTACGCGACTCATTTTTTCGTTTTGTTTTTATTGTACCGAACTTGCGGCTTCAGCTTTGAGATCAGCGTCAATATCATCCAGATTTGTAGCCTTAAGATCGGCCTCGATGGAGCTAACTTCGTCGGAATTTTGCTGGGATTTGAGATTGTTTACCATCGTGTCGCCTTGCGGTAAGTCGTTTGCTTTGTTCAGTTTTTCACCCCAGAAGTATAAGGCTCCGATGATAAGAACAATGACAACAATAATAATTCCAATGATTGGTCCCAGCTTGCTTTCTCCTTGCGGAGGCAGCGGAGTCGTGTTTGGTATCATGTTTTCCATTATAGAAATTCGTTAAAATTGTTAATTTTTAATCGTTGTTAGTGGAAGTTGCCGTTTCTGTCTCAGCCTTTTCTGCCGCTGGTTTCAGGGCGACTATGGCGTCGACGAGTGCGGCATGAGCGGCCTTGATTATGTTTTTAGTCTTTTCAACCGCTTCGCGGAACTCTTTGGAAATGATAATTCCGCTTGGAGTTGTTGAGGCGATTATCGGTGTGGTTGATCCAGATCCAAGTGAGAGGACTGCTCCTTGCGCTTCCGATATTTTCACCTTTGCTTCCGCTAGTTTGCTTTTTGCCACCGCTACATCCGCCCCCCGTGCTTCAAATTTCTTAATTCGAGAATCAATTCGCAGGGCTAATTTTTCCAGCCTTTCAATCGCGGCATTAAATCGTTCGATAACTTTTTGGACTTCTCGCTTGATTCTATTTTCTTTTTCCTTGCGCAACGCCGATCGAGCCTTCTCCACTGAATCTTTGATGTCGCTTCGAGTCTCTTCCCGAATGTTTTTTATCTCACCTCTTACTTCCGCGTTTGTTTTTCCGCTCGTTGAAGCATTGTCTCGGACTGCTTTAACGTCAGTTTGCATTGTCCGTATGTCGTTTTTTATGTCGGTTCGCAATTCTTTAACGATCGGTTTTACCGTCGCGCTTCTGGAAGAAGTTTCTTCCGCGGAAACTAAAAGAGTCGAACTGAAAAGCATGGAAGCAAAGCTCCCCAGGACGAGTAGCGAGCGCCTAATCGTTTTTTGTTTAATAGGGTTCACGTTAGTTAAGATATTTTATAAAACTGCTATACATAAAGTATACTAAAGAAAAAACAGCGGGGCAACCACTGTTTTTTCTTTAGAAAGCAATACAAATAGGTTACTTAGCCTCTTTATAGAGTTTCAACCCCCTTTCAAAAGCAGCTTCTGCTTCTTTTTTACCCTTAAAACCCTTGACGATAACCTCTTTATTTTGGAGTTTTTTGTAGGTTGAGTAAAAATGCTCAATTTCTTTTATGGTGTGTTTGTTGACGTCTTTAAGGTCTACGACTTCACTCCAACGCGGATCGTCGACTGGTACGGCGATAATTTTGTCATCTGCGTCTCCGCCGTCCACCATGTTCATGAGAGCCACAGGACGCACACGTACCAAAATTCCCGGCAAGAGTGGGAAGGTGGTGAGGAGAACCACGTCAACCGCATCACCGTCATCCCATAGGGTTTGCGGGATGAAGCCGTAGTCAAAAGGAAAATCTTGAGAGGTGTGAGCGGTGCGATCGAGCGCGATTAAACCCGTTTTCTTGTCTATCTCATATTTATTTTTTGAACCACGGTTGATTTCAATAATGACGTTAATTTTTTCTTTTGTTCCCGGTTCGACATCGTGTAGAAGATTCATAAACTTCTTTAGTTAACTTAATAATTTTCTTCTTCTTTATTTAGCTGATTTTTTGCTCTTTTCTTTCGCTTTTGGAGTTTCTGTCTCGTCCTTTTCTTTGTTTTCTTCTGGTAATACTTCTTTCGGTAGTGCTACTTCTTTCCCCCCGTCAGTTTCCGCAAGGTTTTCACCTTTGGCTGATTGAATATCTATTCTCCAACCTGTTAATTTTGCCGCCAGCCGGACATTTTGTCCGCCCTTGCCAATGGCTAGGGATTGCTGATCCTCGCTCACTTCAACGGTCGCTTTGCGCTCGTTTTGATCAAGGGTGACCGTTTTAATTTCCGCGGGAGAAAGCGCTTCTTCGATAAACTTTTTTTGATTCTCCGACCACTCGATTATATCTATCTTTTCGCCACCGAGCTCGCTCATGACGGTTGAAACGCGGACGCCTCTTTGTCCGACCATCGAGCCGACGGCGTCAATATGCGGGTCATTTGAGAAAACGGCGACTTTGGAACGCGATCCGGGTTCGCGCGCGATCGCCTTGATTTCCACAACGTTGCTCGCGATTTCTGGCGCTTCAAGGGCAAACAGTTTTTCTAGAAATTTTGGATGTGAACGCGATAGGCGCAAAAATATTCCCTTCGGCGTTTCCTCAACTCGCGTTAGGTAACTGCGGATACGTTCTCCTTGTTTATAGCGTTCCCCTGGGATCTGCTCTTCGTAGGGGAGCATGCCGGTGGCGCGGCCAAGATCAATAAAAATAGTACCCCTCTCTACTCTCTGCACCGTGCCGCTTATAATATCCCCCTCGCGTTTGCCGTATTCGTCAAGGATAGAGACTTTTTCCGCCTCTCGGATTTTTTGGATGATGACTTGCTTTGCGGTTTGGGCGGCGATTCGTCCGTAGGACCCTTTTGATTCCAATGGAAAAATTATTTCGGAATCGAGTTCGGCATCCCGTTTTATTTTCTTGGCATCATTGATGAAAATATGATGTTCTGAATTGAAACGGATGCGTTCGTCATCGGGCGCGATTTCTTTCGGCGGGGCGTCTTCACCCTCGATGTTCTCCTCTACGATGACGCGCGAATCGTCAACGACAATTTTCACTTGGAAAAAATCGGTTTTTCCAGTGTTTATGTCGAATTTAGCCCGAACAATCTGGCCTTTCTTGCCGTATTCTTTCTTGTACGCAGTCGCCAAAGCCATTTCTATGGCTTCAAGCACTTTTTCTTTAGGGATACCGCGCTCCTCCTCAAGTTGTTCGAGGACTGAATTTATAACTTTAAGATCAAACATGAATGATTTTCTTATGAGCGAAGCGAATTTGAAAATCTTCACCCGAGAAACTTTTTGCTCCTGATTTGCCAGTCTCGCGAGACTCAAGAACGTGCGGGAGCAAAAAGTTTAGCGGGTAAGAAAATATACTCACTTCATTCGTTATTTTCTATAAAAAAGTTCGCCTCGCGAGCGAACTTACAGTGTTTTTCCATATTAGGGGTTTTGACTTGTTTTGTCAAGTTCTGCCCGAAAGTTATACACAGGGATGACAATAAAACCAAGACCCCAGCTTATTTTTAGGCTAAAATGTAAGAGAGTACGGCTTTTGGGCCGTGGTTCTCTTTTTGCTTATAAAAAAGCTTATTATTTTTTACACAACATAATTATGTTTCTAAACATCAGCCGCCGTTTTGCCTCCTTCGCTATTATGATCGCAGTTTTTGGGTTTGCCACATCCTCTTACGCTCAAACTGCCACGCCTCGTGGTTCTATACCGCAAATTCATATTATTGATTTAGCACTCAACAACAATAATTTGGAATCTGGCGGTGTTGTTAGCGGGGTGTTTACGCTTTTCAATAATAGCACCAACAACGCTCCGGATGTTTCCTATTCGGTTTTCTTGGTGGGGGAATATAAGGATAATCAGCCTACAGTGGTTTATGATGAGCAGAAGCTAGGCCAAGCCTTTCTGGCGGTGGGAGAGAAAAAGACGATTTCGTTTAATTACAACCTGCCATCGACCGTTTCCGGTAATGATCTGGCTATTAGAATTCAGGCAATGTACGCGGGTTTTTACCTTGGGTGGGATGATGTCAGAATTTCTGTCGCAGGCACGTCGTCACTCTTAAATGTGGCCTCCTCAAGTATTGAAATTGGAGGTGTCTCGTATGGCGCAGAGTTGGGCGCTGTCGTGCCCAAAGGCGGGACGGTGGGATTTAAAGTTTCTTTTTCCAACCCCGGAACTGAATTAATTACTTTTACGCCGAATGTGAGAATGTATAACCGGATCAGCACGGGAGAATTACTTAATGAATTCAAGTCAGATTCGGTTACTGTTTCCTCAAAGTCAACAAAAACAATTGTTATACCTTTACCCACTTTTGATTACAAACCACTTGTGTACGCGGGGGACGTGTCATTTTTAGATGAGGCGAGTCAGCCAAAGGCAAGTGTTGCAACCTTCCGCTATATGATTTTGGGCGATATGGCTTCGATTCAAACAGTTACGTCGGAGAGTCAAAGCGGTAGTAAGGGCGATGTGGTTAATGTTGATGTTTTGTATGGCGGCGCGCCACTTGATCAGGGTACAGGGGAGGCTCCAAAAGTTGGGATTGTTGATGTTAAAGTCACACTTTTTGATGGGGTAGGAAACAAAGTTGGTGAAAACACCGCAAAACTTGATCTTGATAAATTTGGAAACAAAATTACCGTGCCCGTGTCATTGTCGGCTTCCGCCTCTTCGCTCAAGGCGGTTGCTTCAATCGAAAAAAATGGTTCTGTCTTGGCCACAGAATCAAATACCCTAACGAAAGCTGATTCATCACAAGCCAACGTAAATCCGGCTAGCTTTAATATGGCCTGGGCAGGCATCTATGCCTTGTTTATTCTCCTCATTATTATTTTCATAACCATAACCATTCGAAGATCACGCGGATCAAAAATGAATATAGCTAGCACTCTTCCTCCTATGTCGGGCGTGCAGACAGACAAAAAAGAAAATACGACACCTCCAAATATCGGCGGCACAACTGCGCTCCTCGTTTTGCTCGCCGCTTCATTTTTTGGTTTGGCATCATTTCCACATTCGGCCGAGGCGTATATTGAAACCTACGTTAAGACCATGTCTGATCCGATTGCGTTCCCTCAAGAATATCCAGCTTTGTTCATAAACAGTCCATATGATAATCAAGTAATTGCGGCGGGTAGCACATTCTACATTGATGGTCGGCAGGATTTTTGGAATTGCTCTAACGAGTCAAGGTTTGATTCGACTATCAAAATCGGTTTCAATGGTGCTACTACTACAGAAACTTTTTCTCATGAGCAAAGGGGAACAAGTTCTATTACTACGAATACGTTTAATTACGGGCCGTTTACTGCCCCGATGGTCCCTGGTAAGTACCGGATATTTTTCCGAGCGGATACTATAGCATATGGCATTGATCCCGTAACTGGAGGAGTAGACCTAACTCAAACTTGGGTTGGTTCAAGTGAGGGCTATGTTGATATTATTGTTTCTCCACCACTGCCAGCTCCAACGGTGACAGCTTCAACCTCGGCTCCGACTTCGGGGGCTGGAGGTGTTTGTGTCGGCGCAATCAATGTGTCGTGGACATCAGTTCCAGGCACCACCTCTTATTCGTTGTACCGTGACGGCGGAGCCTCGCCAGTCTACACTGGTGGAAACACTAGTTTTACGGACAGCAGTTTGACTCCGGGAAGCGCGCATTCATATCGCGTTGTCGCCACCTCGCCGAGCGGCAATTCTGCCCCATCAAATCAGGCAAGCGCGAATGCTTCAACCTGTCCGACTCTCTCGGCGAGCTGTCTGCCAAGTCCGACCAGCGCCACGACAGGTTCAACTGTTACTTGGAATAGTTCCATTTCAGGTGGGGTCTCACCATACACCTATGTGTGGTCAGGATCGGATTCGCTTACCGGAAACGGCCCGGCGGTTTCCAAAGTCTATAATACTGCTGGTTCAAAAACTGCCAGCGTTAATGTCTCATCTTCTGACGGTCAAACCACCGGCGTTCGGGCTTGCACTACGGCGGTAACCGTTTCTGAACCAGCGCTCTCATCTATCACCTGTGCTCCTTCCAAAGCCTCGATTCTTCTCGGGGAATCAGTTACTTGGACTGCCAACCCCGTACCCTTCTCAAACTCTTACACGTATTCGTGGTCGGGAGATGAAAGTTTGTCGGGGACGGCGCGGACGATTGTTAAAACATATACCTCGGTTGGCATCAAAACGGCTCGAGTTGACGTTATTGGGGTGGGAACTTCGCCGGATTGCGTCGGCACTGTAAAAGTTGCTGATCCAACCATCGAAGAATTTTAAGTCGAGCAGATATTTTTCGTTTCAAACAAAAAAACTTGTCTACAGAGGCAAGTTTTTTGTTGAAAGGTCTGCTGTTATAATGGAAGGTGTGAGACCGGCCTTTCTCGGGCGTTTCTTTTTCTATGTACATCGAAGAAAAACAGTTTAAAAATTTTATTTTGGACTCCGGCTTAGTTTCAAAAGCAGATTTTGAAAAAGCTGAAGACGAATCTTTTAAAAAAGGGACGGCTATTGCCGATGAGCTTGTGAAACGCGGTTCATTGACTGCTGATGATGTGGTCCGTGTTGAGGCATACGTGCTCGGCATCCCTTTCGTTGATCTGCGCGGCCAGAAAATTGATTTCTCGGTTCTCTCCATGATTCCCGAGCCGATTGCTCGCAACCATAACATTGTGGCTTTCAAAAAAGCCGACCGAGCTCTCGAAGTGGCCATGCTCGACACCGATGATTTGGCGGCTATTGATTTCGTGAAGAAAAAAGTGGGACTCCAAATTGTGCCACGGCTCACCAATCGCGAATCAATCAAAACCGCGTTGCTACAGTATCAAAAAAGCCTTAAAGCAGAATTCGGGGATATCATCCAAAAGGAGGCTTCTGCTATTAAAGCGGTGAGTAGCGGTGAGGATGAAACCGAAAGCGAAACAGATCTAAAAAAGAAAGCTGAAGATTTGCCGGTGGTTCGGATTGTTGATACGTTGCTTAAACATGCGATTCTTCAAAACGCTTCTGATATTCACATTGAGCCTTTGGAAAAAGAGGTTTTGGTGCGCTATCGGATTGACGGCATCCTCCATGACACCATGGTGCTGCCGCGGACGATCGCCTCAAGTATTATCGCCAGGATCAAAGTGCTCTCAAACTTGAAGCTCGATGAAAAACGCTTGCCACAAGACGGGCGATTCAAAGTCGAAACAGACGAGGAAAAAGTTTCATTTCGTGTTTCAATTCTACCAACGTACTTCGGAGAAAAAGCGGTCATGCGGCTTCTCAAGGAAAATGCTTCCGGCTTTAGTCTGGAAGGCCTTGGTTTCCACGGTGAGACCTTAGAGCGGATTCATGCCGCCACAAAACAGCGCACCGGTATGATTTTAACTACCGGTCCAACCGGTTCAGGAAAAACGACGACGCTTTACACCGTGCTCGATATTTTAAATACTCCCGAGGTTAACATCTCGACGATTGAAGATCCTGTCGAGTATCAAATGACCAGGGTCAATCAGACGCAGGTAAAGCCCGAGATCGGTTTCAGTTTCGCGAACGGTCTTCGGTCACTCTTACGTCAGGATCCGGACATCGTTATGGTTGGAGAAATTCGCGATAATGAGACAGCCGCGCTTGCCGTCAACGCTTCTTTGACTGGCCACCTCGTGATCTCCACTCTTCACACTAATTCTGCCGCTGGAGCTATTCCGCGCCTCCTCGATATGAAAGTCGAAGGGTTCCTGCTTGTTTCCACAGTCAATATTATCATCGGCCAGAGATTGGTGCGTAAATTATGCGACGTCAAAGAAAAATATTTTCTTTCCAAACTCGAAATAGAAAATTTAGGCAAGGTTGTTGATTTGTCGCGCGTACTCGCCACCCTGAAGGAGGAAAAAATCATTGGCAAAACTGATTCATGGGAAAAAATTCCTTTTTATAAACCGAAGCCATCCGAAAAATGTGAAGACGGCTACGCTAGCCGTATCGGTATTTACGAAGTGCTTAAAGTAACGCCAACAATCCGTCAGCTTATTCTTAAAGGGTCGACCTCGGCTGAAATTGAGTCGCAAGCAAAGAGCGAAGGTATGCTTACGATGATAGAGGACGGTATTTTTAAGGCCGTGCAGGGCGTAACGACGATCGAAGAAGTGCTTCGAGTGGTGTCGGAGTGAGGAAAAAGATATAACATGAAACATATAACACAAAACACAAAACATACAACATGGAACATTAGGAAAGGGGAAATCCCTGCTTATCTCCCTCCTCATGTTTTATGTTATATGTTTCATGTTTCATAATTTCCCATGCAGTTTTCATTTAAAGCATTGCGGCAAAGCGGCGAATCATATGAGGGGCTTCGAGAAGCTCCGGACAAATTTTCGCTATCCCGCGATCTCAAAGCCGAAGGGGAGACCATTGTTTTTGCCAAGGAAGTCAAACCTCATTCGTTTTCAATAAATATATTCGGACGTGTGAAAATGCACGACAAGATTATTTTTGCCAAAAACCTTGGCGCGATGATTGAGGCTGGTCTCTCGGTGTCGCGCGCGCTTTCCATTCTTGAGCGCGAAACCGATAAGAAAAAATTTAAGCAAACAATTAAAGAAGTCGGTGATCGGGTGAGCCGCGGGGAAGAACTTTCCGCCGCGCTCGCCGCTTTTCCCCAAACCTTCTCATCACTTTTTGTTTCCATGGTTAAAGCGGGAGAGCAGAGTGGCGCGATTGCCAATGCCTTCAAACTTGTGGCGCGCCAAATGAATGATTCGTATGAACTGCAGAAAAAAATCCTCGGGGCGCTTATGTATCCGGCTATTATTATCGCGCTCATTGTTGTGATCGCGATTCTCATGCTTATTTTTGTTATTCCACAACTTACCGCTACCTTCAAAGAGCTTAATGTGCCTCTGCCGCTACCGACTCGGGTCATTTTGGGTGTCAGTTCTTTTCTTTTAAATCACTACATCATTTTTCCAGCCGTGATTATTGCCTCTGCCGCCGCACTTTTTTTTGGTTTGCGCACGCGAATCGGCGGACGTATGCGTGACTTCGTGCTTCTTCGTTTGCCAGTTTTTAAGAAAATCGTGGTGCAGGCCAATTCTGCCCGCACCGCCCGAACCTTCGCCTCACTCGTAACCTCCGGAGTCGATGTGGTGCGTAGCCTCGAGATTACCAGTGAAGTGGTGCAAAACAGCTACTACCGCGATGTTTTGGATGAGGCAAAAACAAAAATTCAAAAGGGTGAGCCCATCTCATCAGTGTTTTCAAGTCATACCGAACTCTACCCGGTGTTTGTCGGCGAAATGATTAGTGTTGGAGAGGAAACGGGCAAACTTGGCGAGACGCTTGATGGCGTGGCAACTTTTTATGAAAAGGAAATTGATCAAACTACCAAAAATCTTTCGACGATAATCGAACCGGTGCTTATGATCATGGTCGGCGCGGCCGTTGGGGTTTTTGCAGTTTCAGTTATCAGTCCGATTTACTCGCTCGTTAACAGCATCTAGCAGTTTCTAAGATGAAAAGGAATTACCGGAAAGGTTTTACGTTGATTGAAATGCTTGCGGTACTTGGCATCATCGTCATTCTCTCTGGTTTAGTTTTTTATTCGGTCTCGGGCTTCAAGAATCGCCAGTTGCTTGAAGCAGAAACGCGCCAGGTTGTCGCTATTCTTGAAGAAGCGCGATCACTCACGCTTTCTGGCCAAGGTGGCAATGTGTACGGTGTACATTTCCTTTCAAACCAAATCATCCGCTTTGCCGGAAGTGCTTATGTTGGAGGTGCGGCTGGTAATGTGGTGTACCCATTAAGTTCGGCAGTTAGCCTAAACTCCATCTCTTTTAATGGCGGCGGCGCTGATGTCGTGTTCGATAAACTTAAAGGCACTACTCTCAATTTTGGTTCACTTGACGTGGCTCTTACCTCTTCGGCGAGCACAAAAAAAACAGTTTTTATCAATTCGACCGGTATTATTGACACCAAGTAGATATGTCTCGGGGTAAACATAAAAAAGGCATAGGACTTATAGAGGTGATTGTTGGCGCCTCGATTCTTTCTCTTGCCGGCGTTGGCCTGCTTATGACATACGCTCTCTATGTTAACGCCTCGCTTGTCGCGCCCCGCCCTATCCAAGCGGCCTTTCTCGAAGATGAGGGTATGGAAGTGATGCGACTTATTCGCGATCAAAACTGGGGTTCAATTTCAGGGTTGTCGCTTGGTACTACTTACTATCTTTCTTTTGATGCTGGGGCTAAAAAGTGGTCTACTGCCGCGAGTGGGGTATTGATAAACGGTATTTTTGATCGAATTGTGGTTGTTAGCGCCGTGAACCGAAGCGTTTCAAAGGATATTGTCTCAAGTGGCGGGACACTTGATCCCGATACTAAAAAAATTACAGTTTCCGTTTCGTGGCTGTATAAAGGTGCGACAACCACAAAACAGCTTGTGGGGTATCTCACTAAACTTTTTTGACATGAAGGATATTCTTAAAATAAAAACAGCACGCTCCTCCCAAGGATTTTCACTTGTTGAAATGATTGTTTATGTCGGTCTTCTTTCGGTGATTTTGACCGCGGTTATCGTGATACTTATCAATTTGACCACTACCTACCGCTCGCTCAAAGTTTCTAAAGACATTGATCTCTCCGCGTTTACCGCGCTCGAGCGAATTTCTAATGAAATTAAGTTGGCTGATAGTATCAACGTAGCACAAAGCACGCTTGCGACAACCACTTCGCCAGCGCTCGCTCTTAATACATATGACGCGGGGGGCGCAAGTACGGTGCTCACATTTTCTGTTTCAAATGGTCTGCTTCGAGTGAGCGAAGGCGGAGTTGATAAGGGGTCGCTTATCGCTTCGACGACCAAAGTTACGCGGCTTATTTTCTATTCAGTGAGTACGACCACCACCGAGGCGGTGACAGTGGAATTGTGGCTCGCAAGCGGTACCTCAACAACGTATCGCGAGGAGAAATTCTATTCAACGGCAGTACTCCGGGGATCGTACAAGAATAGATGAGGGGTAGATTCAGGAAGCAGGATTCCCGCCCGACTGAACGATATCAGTCCCCGCCAGAATGACCTTGTCGGGCTGGGTTCGGGCGGGCAAGAACTAAGATTCAGGAATTAAGAATTATGAACAAAAATATAGAAAGCATAAAAAACGAAGATGCAAACCACTGGGGATTGCCACCTTTTTTAACTTCCAGATTCCAAAATCCATCATCTACCCGTGGTGGGCAGGCTATGGTTACAGCGGTTATTTTCTTTCTTGGTATTACCATGACGCTGGTTTTTGGCACGGTAACACCCGTTCTCAAGGAGGCGGCGTTGGCGCGCCAATTACAAACGTCAAAACAAAGTTACGTTCTCGCGGAGAGCCTTTCTGAAGATATGACGTATCGGTACAAAACAGGTTTGGCGGTAGATTCGATAGAGTATTTGACTATCGGTTCTGATACTGCGTATGCCACGTCAACGACGGTTTCTGGGGTGGTGACAATTGTGTCAACGGGAAACAAATCCGATGCTCGCCGAAAAGTGCAAACCAGCCTTTCCTCTGGTGATAGTGCGTCGTTTCACTATGGCGTACAGACAGACAAAGGTGGTGTTACTTTTGCCAATAGTTCAAGTATTAAAGGCAATTTGTTTTCCAACGGACCAATTTCTGGAAGCGGCAACATGGTTTTGGGTGATATTATTTCTGCTGGTCCGATGGGGTCTGTTTCAGGCATGCATGCCACGAGTTCAATTTATGCGCACACGATTTCTAATTCAACCGCGGATAAAAATGCCTATTACCAAAGTATTTCCGGTAGTACTGTTTTAGGAACCTCATATCCAGCAAGTGCCGATCAGGCGACAAGCTCGATGCCCATTCCAGACTCGGACATATTTGAGTGGGAGAGTGATGCGGCGGCAGGGGGCACGGCTACGTGTAGTGGTGGCTCGTACAATGTAAGTTCTGGGGCTGTCACTCTTGGGCCGATTAAAATTCCTTGCGACCTTAACATTTCAAACATTGCGGATATTACACTTGCCGGTCCGGTGTGGGTGACTGGTACGATTAATTTATCAAACAGTGCCGATATTTCTGTCGACGCTTCGCTGTCTGGTAAGTCAGTCGCTATCATTGCCGACAAATCATCAAATCGTTCTAGCGGAAGCAAGATAAATATTTCAAATAGCGTGACTTTTTCTGGGGCCGGTTCCAATTCGTATATTCTTCTTGTTTCTATGAACAATGATGCAGAAAATGGTGGTGGTAACCAAGCCATGACGATCTCGAATAATATTTCTGGTGAAGTACTCGTGTATGCGCCTCACGGTTTAATTTCTCTCGCAAACAGTATTAGTTTGCGGGAAGTGACGTCATACAAGTTGACGCTTTCGAATAGTGCCGTGGTTGAGTATAAAAGCGGTCTTGCCAGCTTGCTTTTCACTGCCGGGCCTTCTGGTGGTTACATAATTACCGATTGGAAAGAAGTGCCGTAAACCCCCATTGGGGTTTAGAGACAACGAAGTGGATTTTGCCAAAAATCCCTTTGTGATAATAGTATGATTAATGAGAATCCTCTTTACGAAGCACGCTCTGTAAAAATTTGAGGTTCTTAAACAACACAGTGTTCCAGTTTCAAAACAAAAAGTCATTAATACCGTACTAAAACCAGAACGAACTGACCAGAGCAGAGAACCGCTTCGGATCGCCCAACAACCATTTGATCGAACTCGTGTATTGCGAGTCGTGTACAAAATTGAGCGAGATATCTTAAAGGTCATCACATTCTACCCGGGTAGAAAATCGCAATATGAAAAAAAATAATATAAAAATCACATACAATCGCGAAGCCGACGTACTCTCAATGGAAGCGGACAAAAAAACACCCGTCGCCTATGCGCAAGAAATGGGCAACCTTATCGTGCACTTCTCCAAAAGCGAACAACCAGTGCTTATTGAAGTGCTTGAAGCATCAAAAGCGCTTCGCAAAAACCGCGCTTCCATTTCTCTCCTGCAAAACTTGGCCGTAGTATGAAACAAGGAGTATATTTGAAATAGAATTATAACCGTTAGTATATTCTGACATTCTCAAGAACATCAGAATATATACTTTTTCGTGGAAACAAAAACGACAAAGCCCAGATTGATTCTGGGCTTTTGATGAATCCCGTCAGAGGTAGGCCGACGAGCGCAGCCTCTAACGGGATGAAAATTCTCTTGCGACGATTCTGTTGCCAGGCAGTCGCTCTGCCCCGCGTGCCGAAGCCGCAGTTACTTACCCTTTTCCTTGAAAGTAATCTGCCACCTCGACATTCCTCGAGGCGCAGACGTCACTTCAAGACCAAGGAGTTCCCCCAGAAACACCAGACCTCTCGGACTTATGTCTCGATACCGAACTTCCCTAAACTCCCCTGAGAGTAAGACCCGCCGAATGGTCTGCAATGGGTATTCACCATCTTTGGCGAACCTCTCCGCTACAGACACAAACGACTCATACTCTTGAGCCGTCATTTTTTCACCTCCTTTCTTCTTTAAGGCTTTCTATTCAAGAAATCCACCAAACATCGACTGGTCATGCACAGCCAAAACGGACAGCAATTCCTCCGAAAGAGACTGCACAAGTTTCATCGCCTTCGGTGTGAGTACATCAATACGGATTTTGGGAAATCCGCGCTCTAAACTGCGACGAATCGCAGCCTCAAGCACAATCTTACCATATCCACGATATCGGCAAGAGCGGACGGTGTAAAGGCCGACAATAGTCGGTTCACCGGATGTCATTTCTCCTTCCGGCGCGATTGTGGCCAAAGCCACGATTTTCCCATCAACTTCGACAACTGCCGCTTCGTCCGAGCAGTAGAGGCGATCTCCGCCGAAGAGTGTTGGGATCCAAAAATCCCTGTTTTAATTCAGAATATGTCTCCCATAAGACGCGTACGGCCTCTCGAGCTTCAATAATTTTAGTATTCATAGCGCTCTGGTCCCGAAATGATCAGGCGCAAAGCGCTGTGAATACTTTTATAAAAGAACATTCTGTTTCGCTCTTTAAAGCTCATCAGTCGGAATGCACATTCCGAAACAGAACACC
>MHRY01000020.1 GCA_001822675.1 Candidatus Taylorbacteria bacterium RIFCSPLOWO2_01_FULL_45_34b | reverse complement strand
TTCGCTATATATTTAATACATAGCATCGTAACAGTTTCGGCTCGTCAGGCCCTTCGGAGCTTCCCCGAAGCAAATTACGCACCAGTCTCGTTGGTGATGACGCCGTAACAATCGCGGCCGATGAAAGTTTTTTAGGTTCGCTTCCAACCTTTTCTCCTAATTGAGCGACGGGTTTCCAGTCACCTTCGGCGGCAATGGGTGGTAACGAGGAAATGTCTCCTGTATAAACTTGGCGAGGATTATTCCCCCCATCAAAACATACAGAAGTATCCCCCAAAAGCACAACCCGAATCTGTCCAGTGGCAAAGCCGAGAGTGCCCATGCAAATCCACAGACAGAAACCCCTATCGCCAAAAAGACAACGAGGGCCAACCGCTTTTTCCATACCCTACTCGCCCACCCGAGACTTATCCCGAGCAAAATCTGCCCATAAACCACCGTCCGGGCCTCCATCAGCGCCTTCGGCCAACTCTGGAGTTCCTCGACCGCAAAACTTGCGGCGAAGACCAGTCCTCCCACCATAATAATAAGCGAGAGCGTGATTAAACCAACGATTTTTAGTGTTTTCATATTCATAGTGCGCTGGAAATTTTTTCAAACGCCAAGCGCACTATGAATATGTTGTTACAAAGAACTGAACTCTGTGAATCCACCATTTCGTGATGAACTCAATGAAGTGGACGAGTTTCCGCAAAAACTCGTCCGGTTGAAATTGACCCGTTGCGGCGGGAAAAGCGTTGCAGATTCTCTCTGCACGGAAGGAAGTTTTTTGAAGGCTTCCAACTTTTATACTCCCCAACGGACCTGTTCGCGAATTTCGTAGTGCTGTTGCTCTCGTTCAATCCGGCGCCGATTTTCTCGGCATTCCTCCGCTGGGATCTCTCCTACCACTTTGATAGGTTGTCGCACATTTACCTCTCCGTCCACATCCGTGTGCGGTTCCACTTCCCCAGCAAGTTTTTCCTCGCCCGGGTATTCAAAGTGATAGTGTCCCCGGCAATCTTCGACGGGGGTTTCGATTGGAAGTTCTACCGCGAAAAGTTTCCATCCGGCCTTTGCTCCCAATCTTCGCGAAGAAGCAAGGACTCCGCGCCAATACTCACCCTGCTTTGGTGTGGTGGCCAAGCAAACGTATCCACGTTTGCGTCCCGGCTTCACCATGTCTCCCTCTTTGAAAGGTAGTAGCGAAGCGTGATAGAAGGTTTTTGTCTTCATACGCTCTGGGGCCGAATGTATCAGCGCCACAGCGTATGAAGACCGTTTACAAAAAACTTTTTCTGTTTCGTCCTTTTGGACTCATCAGTCCCAACCCACATCGGGAAACAGAGAGAACCTTTTTGGTTCCCAGGGCCTGCAACCCCAACTCACCATTTTTGTACGGTGACAACGTACGCACTTCTGTATTGAAGGTGGTGCGATCCTTCAGTCTTGTGATCAGCCCAATATCTTTCGCAACGGCGAAGGTTCTTCTCGAACCAGCGCGCCGTCGCAATTGATTTTTTTAAGGGCTCCCTCTGGGCAGTGCTCCAGAATCCATCCACAGGCTGCGAATTTATCGCCCCGCGGAATATAGATCCTGAAATCACGAACTACCCGATCAGAAGTTACAAGCTGACCACAATCAAGGCATAAGCAGGTCGGACGCATGAGACTGTCTCGCGTTACAACCGGCATATCTGTCCAATTCATAACTTGTAATTTTCCAAAGAACTGAACTCTATGAACTCACAAATAATCTTTCACTTTATGAGCTCAATTGAGTGGGCAAATTGGATTTGAACCTTTTTGCCCTTTTTGAGTAACTGAATGTGTCGCCACACACTTTCGGCAATCTTGTGCCGCCATCGTATCCACCGAGGCGTGGATTCAGATGGACGCAGATTCTGGCTCTGCGTGACCGGATCTCAACCCGGTACCGCCCAAGCATGTCCTTTTCGAACATCTCATAGCATTCCCCTCTCCTTTCGGAGTGCCTCCGGCCAGCCACGCTTACGCGCCCAGTGACGGAAGATTTTCTTCGGGGCATGAAGAAAAGCTAAAAACTGTTTGCAAAGAACTCTATGAATCCGCGAAATATTTTTGATTCACGAACTCAATGAAGTGCTCAAGGATAGGCGGTTGTGTTGGTCTAAGGGATTTCTCTCCCTTAATCTCCAACTCCTTGAGCGTAGGTTTATACCACTCCTGTCTTGATCATCTCTGATCAACACCGAGGAGTAAACCCTTTTCAGATTCCTTGCTAGCAGGAACCTGACACATAAAATAAAGAACTGCTTTCTCCTACGGATTCACCATCTTAAAGATGACGAGCCCGATAAGAGGACGAGTTTCCGCAAAAACTCGTCCAGGAAAAATTGTTGCGTCTGTTGCGGCAGACGGAAAGTTTACTAGGGACCTTTCAACCCCCACGGCCTTATTCTGTAACCGTAAACAGCGCGAAATTGAATTTCGCCCCCGCCACCTCTTCCGAGGTGTACTCATGCCGGTTTTCCAACCGGGGGAGTCCGCTGACTCCCATTACCAGTGCTCGTTCCCCGCACTGCACCACCACGCTCGGCGCCTTCGGTGGAATCTCCACCGAAATACCGAAGCGTGACTGCATCACGTCGATGCTGGCCTTGTGCGACGGGTTCAAACAACTGACCACCCCTTCCCCGATAATCCCCTTTGCCTCCTCCACTGAAAGTGTTTGCTTCCGGATGGAGCAGGCTGGGGGAAACATACTGGGGGCAATTCCGAATCCGAAATAAGTTTTCATAGGTACTTTCTGAACTGAATTTTCAAACGATAGCGGCAAAGCAACAATTGCCTCGCCAATCTCTACCGTCTCTGCCGAAAAGTTTAGCATATATCAGAAATATGTCAAGTTGTTTACTGTTTTGTGACTATGGTATTTATAGTTATATGACTATTGACAATAATTTTATATTGTATAAGCTATAACTGTTACAAATATATGACACTCATAGATGAAAAAGTCTTAGAAAATGCCGGCCTTTCTCCTGAACAGTCGCGACTATACCTATCACTTCTTGAAGGTGGTCTTTCTTCGGCACGTCATCTTGCAAGCAAAACCAACCTCGGTAGGGCCTTAACTTACAAAATTCTCGGCCAACTCACCTACCTTAAACTTGTCGAAAAGAAAAAGACATACGGTAGAATTGCTTTATTTGCCCCTACACATCCAGAGAGGCTTAAAGAATTGCTCCACGAGAAGCAGAAGTTGACCGAGCAATCAATTGCTACCTTACAAAGCTCGTTCGGCTCTCTTTCCTCGGCCTACAACTTCCTTCAAGGAAAACCAAACGTGCAATTTTTTGAAGGCGTCATTGGCATACAGCATGTATACGACGATATATTGGAAATTGGAAAAGATATTTTTGTCATCAGCTCGCCGATAAATGATGGTCGTCAAGAAATCCTGCATCTTATTCGAGAACAAATTAAACGCCAGGTGGAGCAAAATATAAAAACAAAAGCCATCACCCCGATTGCAACCGGCCAGCCTATCGCAACTCCAATCGAAGAAGATGAGAAGCATCTCATCACTCGGAAACAAGTCCCCGCAGAAAAATTGCACATTCCAGCTCAAATCATTATTTATGGAGACAAAGTGGCCATAACAAACTTCAAAGAAACATTAATCACCGTGCTTGTAGAAAGTAAATATATTGCCGAGACATTTCGAATTATGTTTGAATACATTTGGGAGAATGACGTCCCTTCAAATAAAAATAATTCTGTATAAAACGCTACCGAAACATTCTTCCATGTTAAAATAACGCGCATGTACTCCATTCGCACTCTTATCAAAGATATTTGGTTCTATCTTACTCCATACAGAAAAAACTTCTGGCTTGGAACAATGTGGAGGATTATTGCTGACCTCGCGTGGCTCTATCCCCCGTTCGCGCTCGCCACAATCATAAATTTTTTCAGCCATTACACTCCCGGGCAATCTCTCTCGCCACTTTACCTCGTTTTTTCCCTGATAATTCTAGCGACAATCCTTCGCTATCGCGGCATCTATCTCGCGAAATCAAAAATGTTTCGCATTTCAGAAAAGATTGCACTGGACGCGCAACTTCGCGCCATGAAACACCTCATGCTCCTCGATATGTCGTGGCACGAAAGCGAAAGTGCTGGAAGTAAATTCAAGCGGATTGAGCGTGGTGGAGCGAGCCTCGACAAAATTCTCCGAATTTGGATAAACAATGTCATTGAAATTACCATCAACCTTATCGGTGTCATCTGGATCATCACAAAATTCGACTTTCACATAGGAATCGCCACTATGATTTTTCTCGTGAGCTACTATCTTCTATCTTATTTTTATAGAAAGCGAGCGATTGCCTTTACAAATATCGTCAACGCCAAAGAAGAACATCGGAGCGGCGTGATTTTCGAATCAATCAACAACGTCCGGAGTGTCAAAGTCATGTCTATGGCAGGCAAAATCACCGAAACGCTCTCAAAGAACGCTCTTGATTTATTCGAGACGATAAAAAAACGCATTTACTGGTTCCAAGCCGGTAACACAGTCCGGAATTTTTACGCTCAAATGTTCCGCGTTGGCGCCATGATCTTTATCGTCTACGGCATTTTGGAAGGAAAATATGAAATCGGTTTTCTGATACTTTTTAGCGGCTACTTCGGCAGCGTCTGGCAGGCAATGGTTGAACTCACAGATGTGTCAGAAGATTTCTCCGTCGCCAAAAACGCGGTCGCGCGTATGCAAGAAATACTCAAAACGCCGATTATTATCGACGATGAAAAAGACAAAGTGAAATTTCCGGAAAACTGGAAACAAATTTCACTCAAAAATGTTTCGTTTTCGTATGAAAACAATCACGCTCTCAAAAATATTTCTTTTGAAATTCGGCGCGGTGAAAAAATAGGCATTATCGGTATTTCGGGCGCCGGCAAATCAACCCTATTCAAACTCCTGCTTAAAGAACGCGAATCTTACGAGGGTGAAATCAATTTTGATGGCATTCCACTCAAAAATATCAGCAAAAAAGACTATTTCAATCATGTGGCCGTGGTGCTTCAAGACACCGAACTTTTTAACGCGACGCTTCGAGACAACATCACCATCACCAACCCGAGACAGGAACATAATAGCGTCGCCTTCCAAAACGCAGTAAATACCTCGCACGTCAAAGACTTTTTGACCAAGCTACCAATTGGTATCGAATCAATCATTGGCGAGAAAGGCGTGAAACTCTCTGGTGGTGAAAAACAGCGAGTCGGCATCGCGCGGGCAATTTTCAAAAACCCTCAAATTCTACTCCTCGATGAAGCCACCTCGCATCTCGATATTGAATCCGAAGAAAAAATCCAAGATTCCCTAAAAACTTTTTTCAAAAGCGTTACCGCCGTGGTCATCGCCCACCGTCTGACCACTATAAAAGAAATGGATCGAATTATTGTTATTCAAAACGGCAAAATCATCGAGTCGGGTAACTTTTCCGAACTCCACAAAACCAAAGGCCGCTTTTTTGAACTCTGGGAAAAGCAAAAACTGTAAACGAACGCCCGTAGAGAAGATATGCACTTCTGGTTGCAGTTTGAATATCAAACTACGTGATATAATTTTTTTGTTGTTTCACATTGTAACGATCTCATGATTGCCCTAGTCAGTCGGAAATTTCTGTTTGCTTATCTGTTAATCGGATTATTTTTTCTGTACGGTGTCATAGCGCCAAATATTTCTACCGCGGCTGGCCCTAACCTCATTCAAAATCCGTCACTTGAAAACGACGCTGATGCCAATGCTATCCCCGACCAATGGTTTAAGGGCAGTTGGGGAAGTAACAGCGTGGTTTTCACCTATCCAGTCGGGGGGATCTCCGGCCGCGCCGGAAAAATTGATCTCTCGGCTTATTCAAACGGCGATGCGAAATGGTATTTCGCTGACGTGTCAGTTACCGCGGGCGAGGAGTACATGTTTAAAGACCAATATGTATCAAACACTTCAACTACTCTGACCGTCCGATACACCAACGCTTCAGGAACTTTCACCTATTTGGATTTGGCCACTTTACCCGCTTCCGCAAGCCCCGCGACAGTTGAGAAAACATTCACCGTACCGGAGGGTATGGTATCGGTAACAGTTCTTCATCTCATTAAAAGCAACGGCTCTTTGACAGTTGATAACTTTAGCCTGTCTAAAAACACAGCGACCACCACCCTTCCGATAGACCCGACAGGTTTTAATAGTGGATTTGTTTCTCTCACTTTTGATGACGGTTGGATTTCTCATTTTACCAACGCCAAACCGATTCTTGACGCCGCCAATATAAAAGGAACCTTTTACATCATAAGCGGCGCGTTGGCGTGGATTAATAACTCTTCTTTAGAAAACGACCTCGATAATAATAATGTCCCTGACGGCTGGACAGGAAGTAAATCCGGAAACAACACGGCGACATTCAGCTATCCTGTCGCCGGAGCAAATGGTTCTCGGGTAGCCAAAATAAATGTCTCCGCTTATAAAAACGGAGAGGCTAAATGGATATTTAATGAGATCCCTATAAAAGGCGGCTGGAATTACACGTTCA
>MHRY01000019.1 GCA_001822675.1 Candidatus Taylorbacteria bacterium RIFCSPLOWO2_01_FULL_45_34b | reverse complement strand
CGCTACCGAGGTGAACGAGGTCGAACCTAGGAATCTCTTACGGAAAATCATTATAAATGGCCAATTAGAACCACATTTTTATAAAAGCCAAAAATCTGCTTGACAAAATTTTTGTGTTATGCTAAGCTATTTTTGGTTACGTTGTTCTCAATAATACAAACGACGAGATAGCTCAATACTATACCTTTGGCCTCTTGGATCATTACACAAAAAAGGGGGCGAGGAGAAATCCTTGCGAGAGGGTGTGATTATATCGATTCTAAGCCAGGTAGTTGAGAATGCTCATGTGGCTTACGCGTTTCCTGCGCAAAAATCCTTAAGGTCGCGTAAGCATGAAAACAGTCGTAACCACCGCGGCGCCCCGAACTTTCGAGTGAGGGGCGCTTTTTTTTGTAAATTAGCCTTATTTTTGCTACCATTTCGAGGTGAACGAGAAATTTCTAAAACCCTACAACCCTGCTGAAACCGAACCGCGCATCTATGAAAAGTGGCTGGAAAGCGGTTTTTTCAATCCGGACAATCTGCCAGGCAAGCGAACAACCCCTTTCACCATTATCATGCCTCCGCCAAACGCCAACGGCTCTCTTCATGCTGGCCACGCACTTTTTATTACCATCCAGGATATCATGATCCGTTATCGACGCATGCGGGGAGATAAAGCGCTCTGGGTTCCGGGCGCCGATCATGCTGGCTTTGAAACACAAGTCGTCTACGAAAAAAAACTTGAGAAAGAAGGCCGCTCCCGTTTCGGCATGGATCCAAAACAGCTCTACAAAGAAATTTACGACTTTACTATCGAAAATAAAAAAATCATGGAAGACCAAGTGAAAACTCTTGGTGCTTCCTGCGACTGGTCGCGCGAAAAATTTACCCTCGATCCCGAAGTTGTCTCTGAAGTCCAAAAAACTTTTGTTAAAATGCACGATGACAATCTTATTTACCGCGGCAAGCGCACCATTAACTGGTGCCCCAAACACCAAACTTCTCTCTCCGACGTTGAAACCGAAAATGTCGAGGAAAAAACTCCTTTCTTCTATTTCAAATACGGCCCGTTTACTATCGGCACCGTGCGGCCCGAAACTAAATTTGGCGACAAATACGTGGTCATGCACCCCAACGACAAACGCTACGCGAAATACAAACACGGCGACACACTTGAAGTGGAGTGGATCAATGGCAAAATCACCGCGACGGTTATCAAAGACGAAGCCGTCGATATGGAATTCGGCTCGGGCGTCATGACGATAACGCCGTGGCATTCGCAAATCGACTTTGAAATTGCCACACGACACAACCTGGATATGGAACAAATTATCGACTGGCGCGGCAAACTACTCCCGATTGCCGGCGAATTCGCTGGAGTGAATATCAAAGATGCCCGGCCAAAGATTGTTGAAAAGCTCAAAGCAAAAGGCTTGCTCGAGAAAGTAGATGAAAATTACACCAATGTGGTCAAGCGCTGTTATAAATGCAATACCTCCATCGAACCGCAAATCAAAGACCAATGGTTTGTGAAAATGAAGCCGTTGGCCGAAAAAGCCCTTGAAGCCGTAGAAAAAAAGGAAGTTGTATTCATTCCAAACAATTATGAAAAAATTTTCCGCTATTGGATGGAAAACACACTGGACTGGAATATCTCTCGCCAGATTGTCTGGGGCATTCAAATTCCGGCATGGTTCAAAAATCGTGGCAGTGAAAGTGAGAAAATTAAAATCTCACTTCAAAGTCCGGGTGAGGGCTTTGAACAAGATCCTGACACCTTCGACACATGGTTCTCATCGGGGCAGTGGCCGCTTTTAGCTTTGAATTACCCCTCCGGTGCTGATTTCAAAACTTTTTATCCGACCGATGTCATGGAAACTGGCCACGACCTCATTTTTAAATGGGTGCCGCGCATGGTTATCTTCGGCCTTTATTTGGCAAAAAAGGCACCGTTCCGCACCGTTTATCTTCATGGATTGGTAAATGATGCCAAAGGCAAAAAGATGTCCAAATCAAAAGGCAACGTCATCAACCCGCTCGACTTAACGGAGAAGTATGGCACGGACGCTTTACGTATCGGTCTTGTTGTTGGAAATACTCCCGGCACCTCGCTCGCCCTTTCCGAAGATAAAATCCGCGCCTATAAAAATTTTGCCAACAAACTTTGGAATATTGCTAGATTTGTTCTCGAAAATACCGAAGGTGTAAACATAAAGGACGGTTTTCCTGAACGCAATGAACACGATGAAAAACTCCGCTTAGAGCGCCGATCTATTTTGGAAGACGTTACCAAAGATATGGAAGAATATCGCTTCTATCTTGCGGCTGAAAAATTGTATCACTACACTTGGCACACCTTCGCCGACAAGATCCTCGAGGAAAGTAAAACAGTCTTCGCGGATGGTTCAGACGAAGCGAAAGTTAGACGCAAACAATTCCTGCTTCATACTCTGGACGCTCTGCTTAAAGCGCTCCACCCCTTCATGCCATTTGTAACCGAAGAAATTTGGCAAGTTATGTATAAAGGTGAAAAAATGCTTATGGTGGAAAAGTGGCCGGTAGGTGGCCATATAGAATAGAGTATAATTAGTACCTAATGCCACAAAGCCTCATCTTTGTTCTTTCTTTTTTGGGCGGGATCGCCCCCGCGCTCTTGTGGCTTTGGTTTTGGCTCTCCGAAGATAAAAAACACCCTGAACCAAAACTCCTCATCCTTTTCGCATTTATTTCTGGAATGATAGCCGTGCCGCTCGTCGTTCCTTTCGAAAAATTTGTCTTCACCCACCTGCTCGGAGGTATTGAGATCGAGCTGGCCATCAAAACATCATTTTTTTCTGCCATCCTCGCAGTTATACTCTGGGCCGCGCTCGAAGAACTCTTCAAACTCACCGCCGCCTACTTTTCGGTGCTGACCAAAAAAGACGTGGACGAACCGACAGATTTCGTCATCTATTTGATTACCGCCGCTCTTGGCTTCGCCGCGATGGAAAATAGTTTTTTTCTGGCCAATCCGCTCCTTGACGGCAAAATTATCGGAAGTATTTTGACCAGCGATTTGCGTTTCATCGGCGCCACACTTCTCCATACGGTTTCTTCAGCCACCATCGGCGTTGCTCTAGCTTTGTCATTCTACAAATCCCGCCATTACAAAAAAATATACTTTTCAGTCGGAGTTATCCTCTCTATCACATTGCACTCACTTTTTAATTTACTTATAATGAGAGGGACAAGTGGTAACATATTCTTTGCTTTTTCATTTGTCTGGCTTACCGTTCTCATGCTCATGCTCGGTTTTGAAAAAGTAAAAAGAGTTCATCCAGTCAAAGAAAAAAATTAATCATTATTGTAATTCACAATCTCTATGGCAAAAGACAAACGATCATTTTTTGAACGTTTGACGGGCTCCGTCAGCGTCGACGAATTTGAACCAGAGGAAAAAGAGCGAGAAGTTCCCACCTCGCGTGGCGGCGAAGAAACACCGTGGAGTGAAGATGACAGCGGCGGCGAACTACCCGTCGATGTCTACCAAACAACCGACGACATCATCATCAAAGCTATGGTGGCAGGTGTTAAACCCGAAGATCTCGACATTTCAATCACGCGCGACATGGTAACTATCAAAGGGACCCGCGAAAGTTCCAGAGAAGTAACCGAGGAAAACTATTTTTTCAAGGAACTATTCTGGGGTTCATTTTCCAGAACCATTCTGCTCCCGCAGGAAATTGAAGTTGAAGAATCTGAAGCAATCGAAAAAAATGGCCTTTTGACACTTCGCCTTCCGAAAGTGGACAAGGGTCGCCAGACCAAACTTCGCGTCAAATCCACATAGAACTTTCTATTTTTGCGTATTTCATCGTTGCTCGCTCCGGTGCTCCCTCAATGTATTAATAAATACATTTCGGTTTACTCCTCGCTCACACCTTGAACTACACGAAAAACAGAAAGTTTTGAAGAATTTTCGAAAAATCCCGAGAGCACTCGGGATTTTTATTTTTATGATAAAATGAAGCCATGAATGAAAAGGAGGAAAAGCTTCGCCAACTGTTTGAGGAACTCCGTGGAGATAAAAAGTTACCACTCCAAGAATCAAATCTGGTTTTTGGCGAAGGAGATATCAACTGTTCAATTATGTTTGTCGGTGAAGCGCCGGGACAGAGAGAAAACGAGCTCAAACGTCCGTTTGTCGGCAGATCAGGACAGCTCTTGGATAAGTTGCTTGGCGAGATCGGCTGGAAACGCGAAAACGTGTATATCACAAACATCGTCAAACGCCGTCCGCCAGAAAACCGCGACCCAAGCGAAGAAGAAATCGAGGCCTACAAACCCTATCTTGCGCGACAGATTGAAATCATTAATCCAAAAATTATCGCGCCACTTGGTCGGTTTTCCATGAATTATTTTCTACCCTTTGCCAAAATTTCCCGCGACCAGGGCAAAATTTTTGAAACCGGTGGCCGGCTCATTTATCCCCTCTTTCACCCCGCCGCCGCGCTCCGCGCCACCACAGTTTTAAATGAACTTCGAGAAAGTTTCAAACGCCTCCCTGACGTCATTTTAGGAAAAATAAAAGAAGAAACCTTGACCCTCAATGCCAAGAAAAAAGAAGTCAAAAGAGCATCTCCCGATGTCCCCCAAGCAAAATTATTTTGATTGTTCTCCCCGGGGATAAAGATGCCGATATTCATGCCAAGCGACAACAACAAAGAGGATGTCGATAATGGTAAGTATGGTGAGAAGAAGTGAGTGGTGAATACCTATACGATAAATCTGATAGAGGACGAAAAGTGTCGTCACGTTTATTACAAAAAGATAGGCCCATTTTTTGCCACGATACAACTGCACGGCTAGAAAAATATTGAGTGCTCCATGGATGAGAATGTACAGCGCCGCAAACGTTTGTGCCTCACGAGAAAAATTTTGCAAAACACCGGCTAGAAAATTGATAAGATGGTCGCTTGGATCCTCAAGGAGTTCCCTACTCGCCAGAACAAAAAACCAATCCCGTATCGTCTCCTTGTTCAAAAAAAGAACCAGTAAACCGCTTAATGTTTCCCAAATGCCGTTAAAACCTTTCACGAATACGCCAATCTCAAAAAACTTATGCCAATATTTTTCCGGAACAAAAATCTTCATAAAATACAGTATAGCGGTTTTTCGGATAAAATTAAAAAAGAAAGAGTGATAGGTATACGTTCCCATATCTTACGATATATCGTAAGAGATGGAAATTCTGGAAGTTAGTATTAGTAGAAAGAAAAATTTGAGTCCGTGATCTTTAACAATTTTCCACCTTTACCAAAACCGTGCTGGACAGGCAAGTTTTTATTTGGCGTTAATAATTCTAGCATAATCGACTTGTAGTGAGCTTGTCAAATCAAGCAAATACAAAAAAGAAACCGGTGGCCAATCACTTGGTCACCGGTAAATTTGAGTGAGTTTTGGTTCCAAATACTCACTTCGTCACCTTATCACTCAAATAATCACGACCCACTTCGGCAAAGGTGCCTTGCTCACGTCGGACGCGTTCGACGATTTGGCAATAGTCGTGAACGCCCGCCAGAATAACTGCCAAAGCCGTTATCTCAAGAAGTTCACGTCCATTTTCCTCAGAACCCACCAATGGAATCCTGGCAACTTTGTACGGAGTTTTACGAAAAGTCCTTTCGCAAACCTCTCCGGGCTTGAGTCCAAACTCGATAATCTTACCCAAGGTTGTGGCTTTCATCGACTTCACGTTTTTTCGAGTAGCTTCGATCAGTTCATGATCTTGGTAAGCGAAAAGCGGGGAGATGACCTTCTTATTGATTTGTTGGGGAAATTGCGCGGACAACTTCAGGTCAATGATATCGCCTTGGTCAATTACTGACTCGTATCCAGCTTCTTTAAGATTGCGGTTTACATCCCGCGATTCATTGGAACAAACCTTACCGAGTATCTGTCGACCAAGATTGACAATGTACTGCGCATCTACCTTTCTCATTTTTATCTCCTTTCAGAAGACTTCCCACCACCTTCATGGATCGGGCAACTTATGAAGTTAAGCTACCTACGATGCGAACCCGAGACAGGTTTGCTAATGGCCAAACAACTTTTGTTGATGCAATTGTTGATGCAAATAGCGTAGCATTATATCGTCGACCAGTCAAGTTCGAAACTCTTGCACATTCCCTTCGATTTCCCAAACAAAAAATTCTAGCGGCCAGACAAAACAATTTACAACACTTACTCACTTTCCTTATCTTACGATATATCGTAAGATAAGGGTATGCCCCACGTATCAAAACGATTGCTTGAACGAGAAAAATTCCTTGGTATTCACAAGGAACTCTTTAAAATCATCGGCACAATAGCACGCTCAAACAAGTCACATCTGGCACTCGGGGAACTCTTCACAAAAACCGAAAAATTGATGCTGGCAAAACGACTGGCTATTATCTTTATGCTTGACCAAAAAGAGTCCGTTTATGCTATTGAGCAAGTTTTGAAAGTAAGCCCCTCAACTGTGGCACGAATATCACTTCAATATGAGAAAGGTTTTTATTCGAAGCTTCTTACAGAAGTCAGAAAACAAAATAGTTTTTGGTCAGAACTTTCAAAAATTATTCCTCCTCGGGCTGGTAGAAATCGTTTCAAAAATTTCCTGCAATTCTCTTAGCAAAAAACTGGTTTTTGCCGGCTATTTTGGTGCAGTATTCTTGAATTAATCCGAACGCATTTTTCCGGAAAATTCCCCCCGCGAAAATTCGGAAAGGCGGCGCCTGCCCGCCATGCTTCGCAAGGCGATGCGGGCGGGGAGCCGCACCGCTGATTCAACAGAATCACCTACTGGGTGACAATTTCAAGTTTTTTTTGGCGGCATTAAATTAGATTCTGGATTATTGCTCTTTGAAACAAATCACTTTAAGTTAAAATTTTTGCAACGAACATCACTACCGGGTTGCCAAACGGGGGTCGTCTCACAATTTTTGGCAAATTCCTGGTTTTTCTCTAAACACTCACTGTCGCCATTACAATCACCTAAAGAAGAAACGAAAGGGGCAAGATTGATTGTGTTTTCATTGTTAAAAGGTTTGTAGGTATGTCCCGACTGTTTATATGGGTTACGAGATATTAATACTAATCCATCGGAAAATCCTAAACCGTAAGTTTCATCGAAGTATGACGGATTGTACTTCAAACTTAGTAGATTATCTTTTTCATTATAATATTTTTCCCCGGAATAGTTGATATCTAAAAGTTCCCTATATGATACAAAAAGCGGGAATTTTAATCTTATGAAGGGCGAAAAATAAAATTGACCATTTTTATCAGTGGCAACAACAGCAGACCTTAAACGACGTTCATGACTTTGCTCAAGACCAGGTACGATTACATTTGTTTGTCTCACTAAGTAAATTCCTTCTATGGGCTTTTTCGTCACCGAATCTACAACAACACCTTTCTTGGGTAATCCAATAATTAGAGAGTTAAAAACCAACCATAAAACGAACAATCCGACAACCAACAAAATAATTTTCTTATAAAATTTCATAAAATTATGATTAAAAAATTTCCTTCCCCCAAAATTAAAATATGGTTCGAGCCGATGTTTTTCTCCGGCTTATTTTGCGGTTTTGAGCGGTGC
>MHRY01000018.1 GCA_001822675.1 Candidatus Taylorbacteria bacterium RIFCSPLOWO2_01_FULL_45_34b | reverse complement strand
AGAGTGCGGCAGTTGAAGTGGCGGAGATGGAGAAAATACCAAATGGCGAGGTTGAACCTAGCCCCAGCTTGCCCGCTGAACTGGTCAGGGTGGACGTGGCCAGACCAGTGCCGAGGTAAAGCGTGGTGCCTGGGAGAGAGACTGCGACAGAGGTGGTTGGAGACAGAGACTGCACGCCGTTAAATGTTGAAAGCTCGAAGGTTTGGCCAAAGGTGGAACCGTCGCCAGATCCTGTTCCAACTCCTGTCCACGCGCCGCTCAAATTTTTAAATTCAATCACTCCAGAATTGTCTCGAAAACCGTAGCCGCTTCCACCCGAAACATCGGCAAAATTCAAGTATCTGCCAGACCCAGACAAGATAAGACTCCCATAAACATCAAGTTTCGCTAAAGGAGAAGTCGTGGCAACCCCCAGATTGGCGGTCGTGAAGTCAAAAACCAAGCCGCCACTGCCGATATTTAAACCGCCGGCAAATGTTGAGGTTGCCGTGGTTGAAGTCGCGTTAATGGCGGCCACTTGAGGCGTCGACGAAGCCACAATGACACCGAGACTATTTGTTGTGAGGAGAAGATTCGCGCCAACGTTCGAGAGAGTCAAAGAGTTGGTAGTTACATTGCCGTTAAAACTGCCATTAATGTGATCACTCGTTATGGAACCTCCAGTCCAGGTGGAATTGGTGATGCTAACATCATCAAGCATGTCAATTCTGTTCGTCTGGGCAACAGTGTTGTAGACATTACTAATATAGGTTTGGTTTGCGCCGGTCGCGGCCGAAATTTTGTAAATTTCCGCGGAGAGTTTGTTGTTGAGAGCTTGGAGTTTCGCCTCAACGTCCGTTTCCGAAATGCCAGTCGACACCAAACGTTCTGTGACGCGCTCAACAATATTTTTCGTACCAGTAATAACAATCGGCCGCGGCAACTGCGTTTTGGGAAGCACTCCTGCTGTCCTGTCGACAATGACGCGCGTCTTTCGGGAACCGAAAAATGAAGTGAGGAAGTTCAAAGCTGTGTCGCTAAGCTCGGCAATTTTTGCTCTGCCGTCTTGGAAACTCTGGGTTAAAACCTGCTCAACGCTCCGCGCGGTGTCTTCGAGTACGGCAGTAGGAACTTCCGCAAGCGCGGTAAGTGAAATTTCCTTGGCTGTAGTTTCAGTCGCCGCGCTTTTTTGTTTTGAAAAAATGTCCGCAGTTTCTCGAACAACAACGTCATAGCCGCGAGCCACATAAAAAGCAAAACGCTCCGGGGCATACCCGAGAGCTACTGGAGCTTTGAGGAAATTCTCGCCAAAAGAACTCCATATGTCCTCGCTTCGAAAGACAGCACCGAGCTCCGCCACTCCGGCAGGAACTTTTTGAAAACCAACTCCTATGGCAGCAAGAGAATTTTTTGAAACAGAATTAATTTTTTGTAAAAACACGGCGAGGCGATTTTGAAGCGTCCCAATATTTTTCGCAAGCAGATCATCTCCACCATGAACCACCAACGCTTGCCAAAGCGTGTAGCTTCCAAAAACCAAGAGGCACGCGATGGCAAAACTTTTTGTTTTTTTTAAAAATTCCGGATTGAGCGAAACGGAAATTTTGGCAATTTTGGAAAGTGCTTTCGGAAGCGTTTTTTTAATGCGGGATGAAAAGGGTTTTGAAGAAATTTCTGGAACCAAAATATGATCCTCCGCGCCGTAGCGGTATGGACTAACCGAAGAGGCTTTTTTTGGTTCGATTTTTGTGGTTTCTTTGAGGTCAGAAACTGGGGTCGAGATGGCAACTTCGGCTGGAGCAGTTTTTTGCAAAGAAACCAGGGATTTCTTTCCCCCATAAACAACCTCCTTTTTTGCTCGGCGACCGAAAGAGTTGGCAGTCGCATTTTCGTGGTGGTGAGAAAGGATTGATTCTTCGCCGACATACCATGATCGGCCCACCATTGTAGCTTCAATTTTGCTGAGACGAGAAAGCTGGCCGACGTAGTCACAGGTGTAACCGGTGATCTCGGCTGCTCGTTTAGACGAGATGAACTTTTTTCCGTTGATAATTAAATCTTTTTTCACGATCTGGTTTCAAAATTTCTTTGTTATTATTATACGAAATTTTCATCTCGGATTGCTGATTTCGTGGCTAAAAATGTGGATAAATAATCATCTCGGCTAGCCGAGTAAGTAGAATTTAAAAGGATTTTTTAGAACTTGTGAATTTTTTCTGAATTTTTTAATTAAAATACCAAGCAGGTCTTCTGAATAACGTGAGAAACCTGCCGAGATGAGCCTCTATCTAAGCCTTAAATAAAATTGACTTTTTGGGATCAAATTTTTAGCTTATTTTTACTTAAAAACTTAATTTTTTACCCCAAAGAACCATGTGTTTTTTGATACTAATTTAAACCTATTTACAAATAGGTTTTCTTGTAGCTTAACTTAAAAAATTGGGCCCTATTTCTTGAAAAGACAGCGGGTGTCTCGGTAAGCAGAAAAAGCGTTCATATTCGCCTTAATTTTTTAAGATAAAAATGGCCTCCAAAAGCTGCTTTCTCTAGACAAAATCGGAACCTAAAATGGCGGTTGCAATCCCCTACTTTAGAGACCTTTTTTCATCTAGAAAACCGCTCTGCCAAAGCCTTTTCCCCTTTTTTGGCAAACACTCGGTGTTTGCCAAAAAAGGAGATACTGTTTACAATAGAGATGTGAGAAAAGAAATTTTTGAGATAAATGAGTACTACCATGTCTCGAACAAAAGCGCCGGACGAGAAATTCTTTTTGTTGACACAAAAGATTTCGCGCGCTTCTTGTATCTCATTCTTCACCTCCAGTCTTCAAAAAACTTTCCGCACATTGCCCGCGCCATCCCCTTCTTCGAAAAACATGGGGTCTTTAATACTGATGAATTTTTGACTAAAGAAATCATCCAAACTCGGGTGGTCGAACTCTCTGCTTTCGTGATCATGCCAGATCACTTCCACCTCGTTTTAAAAGAAGTAAAAAAAGGCGGCATCTCGTCGTACATGCAAAGACTTCAAAATGCCTACGCAAAATATTGGAACGCAAAATATAAAAAGAGTGGGCATTTATTCCGCGGCCCATTTCGATCACTGTGGGTGAATCAAAAAACCGAACTCCCCCACCTCTCCGCCCACCTCCACAAAAATCCAAAAGATGTTCGCGGCTTCGCCGAAAAAGAACTCTCGTACCCGTGGTCGAGCTACATCGATTACGTCGGCAAAAATCGCTTCGGACGATTACTCTCTCACGAAATCATCACCGAAGAATTCTCTGGGGCAAAAGAATACAAAAAGTTTGTCGAGGAAGGTAAAATGAGGGAGCGTGCGTTCATCCTCGGCAAACACACCGACTTGTAAAAGAAGTGTAGAAAAACGGGCAAACCTTCTGGCCGCCCGCGTCCTAACACATGTCCTGTTTACAGAAAACCTTGTCTTCTGATCCAATTCAGATCGAGCTCAGAGTAAAAGATATCATTCCGCCAACACCAAATCGCATTACCCACCACAGAAAACACCATATTCTTGAGGAGGAGCATTCCTGCGTTAGAAAAAATGATTTTGTCACACTCCTCCGGCTCACGATTTATAACAATCCCGAGCCATTCATTCACTTCAAAGAAATAGTCTGTTTGGGCACCAGTTTCCCCGTAAGTAGGCCGGTACGAAACGTGGACAGGTTTAACCTTGTAAAGAGGAACCGAAATACCGACCTGCTCATAAGCTGCTCGAATGGCAGCCGACCGTGGCAATTCGCCACGCTTAATTTTTCTTCCGGGGACGGTGTACATACCACTCTTACGACCGAGTTTAGGCCGTCGGAGGAGCACAATTTCCTGGCTAACGAGGGGGTTTTTACGCAAAAATACGTAAGCCGAAGAGATATCCGCTTTTGGGTCTTCCATAGCAAAAAGTTCCTTTCTGCCTCTTAACCTAGCCTATTTATATAGATTCAGCAAGAAGTTTGCGTAAAACTTCTGGATTGGCTGAGCCTTTACTCGCCTTCATACCCTGACCGACAAGAAACTGAAGGGCGGCCATCTTGCCGGCTTTATAGTCAGCCACAACCTTGGGATTGTCTTTTATAAGGGTCGAAACGATGCTTTTCAGTGATGCTTCATCACTTTTTTGAATCAAATTCATTTCTTTGGCCAAAAGAGCGGGTGCGCCACCTTCTTCATACATAACCTTTAATATGTCTTTCGCTCCCCGAGACGAAAGCTCGCCTTTTTTAATTAAAATAATGAGATCGGCAACATCTTTCGGTTGAATCTTAAGACTAACTCCCATCTCTCCTTTCTCATCCTTAAGAAGCCCGGCCAGGTCAGAGACGAGGTAGTTTGAAGCGGTTTTTGCGAGATTTTTATCAGAAAGAAAACGAACCACAGCCTCAAAAAAGCTCCCCATTAAGCGATTCTGGACGAAAAATTCAATATCTTCTGGTTTGATGCCAAATTCGCTTTCGTAACGAACTCTCTTCGCAGAAGGTAGCTCGCCAAGCTCTTTGTTAAGAATTTCAGCTTTAAATTCAGCGATTTCACTTATTGTAAGCTTGGGAAGATCTGGATCTGGGAAATAGCGGTAATCATGGGAGTCTTCTTTCTTCCTTTGCGAGAAGGTCGTGCCCTTATTTTCATCAAAACCACGCGTCTCCTGCTCAATTTTTTCACCGTTTTCGAGCAATTCGATATGTCGTTTGACCTCGTATTCAATAGCCCGCTCGACTGATTTGAAAGAATTGAGGTTTTTAACCTCGACTTTTGTCCCAAGGTTCGACCTTGGATCGGAAGAAAGGTCGAACCTTTGGACAGAAATGTTTGCCTCAACGCGCATTTCGCCCTTTTCCATGTTTGCCTCTGCAATACCCAAATAGCGAAGCAGAAGCTGTAATTCGCGGGCAAAATCACCCGCCTCTTTGGCACTATGAAGAACGGGCTCGGTGACCAATTCCATGAGGGGTACCCCTGCACGATTAAAATTAACGAGGCTGTAATCGCCCATTTCGTGCTCGGAAGTGGCCGTGTCTTCTTCTAAATGTATGCGAGTGAGTGCCACGCCACCTAAAAAACCGCCAGAAACAAGCGGGTGGGCGTACTGACTTATCTGATACCCCTTAGGAATATCAGGGTAAAAATAGTTTTTCCGGTCAAATTCGCTAAAATCAGCCAGTTTGCCTCCTACAGCGAGACCGATTTTAAGCACATGCTTAACCGCTTCCTTGTTAATGACAGGAAGTGTCCCGGGATGTCCCATGCAAATCGGGCACACGTTGACGTTCGGCCGCTCCTCGTCCGCGTCGTTCTTTGAATTGCAGAACATTTTGGTCTGCGTTTTAAGCTCTGCGTGAATTTCGAGGCCAATTGTGGGGGTATAGTCTTCTTTCGACATAACGCTACCAGTATATATTAAGAATTGGAGAAAGGAAAAAGACACACCTAAGCCCCGAGGTCGAACCTTGGATCTGAAGAAAGGTTCGACCTCGGGGCTTCTCGATAATGATGCCTATTCTTCCTTGAGAATCTTTACCAACGAATCACTCAATTTCTTGATGAGCTCCGCATCAGTCGAAGAAGTCACAAGCACCTTCTTATTCAACTTCTCCGCTTTCTTTTTGGCAGAAGTAATGGCGGCTTTGTCAAAAAGGTCTGCTTTGGTCAGCAAGATGATTTCTTTTTTAGCGGCCAGCTCGGCATCATACTTTTTAAGCTCATCGCGGATAGTCTTGTATGCTCCGGCAATATCCGCTTCTTCGAGCGAAATACAGTGGAGGAGTATCTTGGTTCGGCGGATATGCCGGAGAAATTTGTGTCCCAAACCTCTCCCCTCCGACGCCCCCTCGATAAGACCGGGAATATCGGCAAGCACAAAACCAAAGAGCGCGCCTAAATTCGGTTCAAGTGTCGTGAACTTATAACTACCGACTTTGGCCGAGGCGTTGGTAAGTGCATTTAATAGAGAAGATTTTCCAGCATTCGGAAGTCCGATAAGGCCAGCGTCGGCGATAAGTTCGAGTTCAATTTGAAAATCAGCGCCTTCGCCCTTCTCACCCTGTGTAAATTCCTTTGGTCGAACATTGACCGATGATTTAAAAAACTTGTTTCCTAAACCGCCGCGACCGCCGGAGAGGAGGAGCACTTTTTCGCCATCTTTCAAAAGCTCAACCTTTCGACGAGTGGCCAGGTTGGTGATAACGGAACCAAGCGGAAAAGGAATGACCAAATCCTCGCCATTTTTGCCATGCCGACCGTTTTTCTCGCCGTCACCGCCTCGCTCTGCCTTGAAAACTTTGACTGTTCTGTATCTCGCCAAAATGCCGACATCACGAATAGCTTCGCCGTAAATATCGCCGCCCTTGCCCGCGTTGCCGCCTGATGGGCCGCCATACTCCTTTCCTTTTTCGTGAAGCCAGCGCACCACGCCATTGCCACCATGTCCCGCTTCTATACGTAATTTGATTTCGTCGACGAAAGCCATTTATTTAAATAAACAATAACCAAGATACAATAACCAAATAAACCCCAATAATCAAACCCTAAAAACAAAAAGTGGCCTATTTGGTTATTGTGTCTTGGTGTTTGGAATTTCGCATTAGCTAATTAAAGCTTCCTTGGCTAATGCGAGTGCTCCTTCCTTTGATTTTGCCACCGCAAGAAAAAGTTTGTTGTGGCAAAATATGGCATCGGGGACACCGGAGACCTCTGCGAGAGCACTGTCGCGAAGTCCTGCCCAAACCGCCGGAAAACTTTTTCTATTTTCAAAACTATTCAAAGATTTTCTGACCGCCACCGCTCCCCATGTCCCATTGGTCGCATTTGGATAAATAACAAAAAATGGCTCGGGAAATTGAATGAGCACCTCTTTCCATGGATATTCGTGGTCTAAAACAATGATTCTTTTGTTAGTCGCAGTCGTATAAGTTGCAAGCACAAACTGCCAAGCTTCCTTCTTAGCTCGAGCTTTAGTTATCTCCCTCTCTAAAATAGTCTCAGCTATTTCTACCACCTTAGGGAAAATAATATCTTCTTCTCTTTGCTCTTTCCATGTCGGATTAAAAACAAAAATGGCATCGTCTATGGTGTACGAAAAAATGTTCGGGGTAATCTCCTTACTCGAAACAACATAACCATTATCAGAAGCGTCGATAGGTTGGACTAACTTCTCATCGATCATACGAGCAACACCAGAATCCCCAACTAGTTTTTCACCAAAATGTTTCCAAATTAAACCGAAGGAAGCGTACGGGATTCCATTTTGGCGCTCGCCCGCGCCGCCAGTTTGATGGTGATCAAAACGATTTCTCTTCTCGTCGTATTCTCCACCGACATCAAGTACGATGTCACCGGTCTTGACAAGTTTTGGATCGCGAGTGCGAACAACCTCAATATTTCCTTTGAACAAAAGTGACAATGCGGCAACGGAAAAAACATCGTCCGGATGGAAACTGCCATTATGTGTTACTATTTTTGTCTTTTCCATGAGATATCCAACTGCTCCAAAACTAGACTGACTTTGGAACTCCCCCACCGATTATGGCTGGAAAAAGTTCGAGCATGGTGAGAAAAACGCTCAAAATGACAGGGCCGGCCAAGAAACCGACCGGGCCGAAGAAACTCAAGCCCCCAAGCACCGAGAGCAAAATAAGAAGCGGGTGAATCTTGATGCCGCGCTTGATAAAAATCGGACCAAGAAAATTATCAATGAGACCGACAGCAACAACTCCCCAGACCAAAAGCCCGATCGCGTGCGTTGTGTCACCAGTAAAGAAAAGATACAAAATTGCTGGAATGAGGACGAGTGCTGTGCCAACTGCGGGAATAAGTGCAGCAACTGCAGCCATCGCCCCCCAGACGAATGGACTGGGTACTCCAAAAAGCGCGAAGCCAAGACCAGTTAACATTCCTTGGATAAGGGCCACGGAAAGCGAGCCGCGCACCACCGAATTAACAGCGAGACGCACTTTTGTCCAAATCTGTTTATCATAGGTGTCCGAAAGCGGACTGGCCGCGTAGAGCTTCTCCTTGAAATGAGCACCGTCTTTGAAAAAGAAAAACAGGGCAAAAAGCGTGATCACAAGCTGAATCAAAACGCCAAAGAATTTTGAAAAGAATGAGCTTAAATTGCTCAAGACCGAACCAAGCGCCCCATTCACGTACTCCTCAATATTAACTGACGCCGCAGGAATGTAACGAGTAATAATCTCCTCAAGTGAAGCAAAAGCGCGCGGAATAACGCCCGATTCAATTTGCCCGTTTTGTAATCTGCCATACAAATCAAGTGCATCTTCAAAAAGAAAATAACCGAAAAAAATAAACGGAAAGAAGATAATGACAAGAATGGAAACGATGGTCAAAAACGCCGCAATTGATTTTTTACCGAAGCAAAATCGAGAAAAGAAATGATAGACCGGCTCAAAAACAATGTAAAACACTAACGCAAAAAAGATGGCCGCGAGGTATGGTTGAAAAATAAAATACAGCAGGACAAGCACAATCCCCGTCAAAATGAGAAAAAAGGTCAGTTCAGTGCGGTGATTAATCATACCATCTATTATACATGAACCCATCTCAAAATAAACCAACAAAAACATGAGAGGATTTGGCTATCAAACAACAGAATTTCGGTCAAAAACAGAGTTTCGTCAGTCGCTCGTACTTATAGTACGTCTCCTTCCTCATCCTCTGTTTTTACCTCGAAACTCTCTTGTTTGTTTTAGCCATTTATTTTGAGATGAGTTCATGACTGTTGCGCTCCAGCAATTATTTATTCCTTACATAATAGAAATGGAAACCAAACCTTCCAAAAAAGGCAAAGTGTGGTATAAAACACAATCCCCTGTTTTGGGAGGCTTGTGCACATTTTATACACAACTTCTCCACGAGCTTATGAACGATTAGCGTTTGACAATAATAATTCAAAGACTATAGTTAACATCAAGTTTATTTCTCTACGAGAAGATCCTTATAAAAAATAAAACAAACGAGTCTCCCTATTATTGTACCCTTGGGTACAAAATGACGACTCAAAAATTTGTAAAAATGTGATCTATTCTCTGACGAGAAATGGACTGCCGAGAAAGAAGAGAGCCTGTGTTTCGACACAGGCTTTCTTCGTTACTCTCTTCGTTAATTATTGCGCAACAAAAAATCGGAAAATCTCTTCAAGCTATTGTCCCAAGTGATGATGTTTTTTCTCCTCTTTCTGAATAGCCTCTAAAGTGCCCTCAATCTTATTAAGTTCTTTTTTAACTTCGCCGAGCGTAATTTTTTCCTCTTTTATTTCTCCTTCGGTTTTCTCAATAAGTTTTTTGTCGCGGTTCAAACCCGAGAGGATGATGCGATCTCCCACGAAAAATGAGACGAACAAACCCGTCGCCAAAAGAATGAGAACACTAAGAACAATCGAAATCGGACCGTTTAAAAATGGAATGAGATCGGCTGTGTGCCACACCCCACGCCAAAAAAGAATGATGGCCACACCGCCAATAAAACTGTAAACAATCGGGTGACGGCTCAAAACGCCACGGACATTATCTTCGAATTTATCAAAAAATTTAAAAACTTTTTTAATAATCATTGACTCATTCTACTCTAAAATAGAACAGTAATCTAGCGAAATCTTAGAGCTTTGGGACCACCTGAACCGACTTCTCGACAATCCTCTCCGTTCCGCTCGACGTATCAAAAAGAAACCGGTTGACAGTCTTCTTGCCTTCAATAAAAAGTGGCAACCAATGTCGATCGTCCGGCCACATAGTCTCGTAAGGGATATCATCGAAATCAAACCAACGCGGCGCCATTTCCTCCGTTTCCGTCGGCGTGCCGGAAAATGCCAAAATCTTAAACACATGAACTTCTAGCAGGACAGGATCGCCGACAAATTCAAATTCGTGAAGCGCGTATTTCTCCATCTTTTCAATTTCAATACAACCTTCTTCCTTCGTCTCCCGAATAGCACTTTTCTCTATGGTCTCCCCTTCTTCAACCTTGCCGCCAAAACCATTCCATCTCCCCGATCCGAAGCCGCGCTTTTTCAGAGCAAGTAAAATCTTGCCGTCGGAAAGTGCGATACATAGTGTCAATACTTTTCGTTTTTTCTCACTCATGATTCTTCGAGAATAATTCTTCTATCAAACTTACCTCGGGTTTTGGCCTTTTCATTTTTGATTTTGATAATATCTTTACGATTCCATCCTTTGAAAGAAATAATCGCGTCAATAACTTCCATAATATCGGCAAGCTCTTCTTCTGTTGGATTGTAAACAAATTCCCCTGCCTCCTCTTTCAGCTTCTCAAGGAGTTTTGAAAAATATTACTTCTCGGAAGCAACATGCGTGCTGTGCGCTATTCCTTTAGCCTTAAAAATATCTCCGATGTTGTCTCGAACCAATTTGTTGTATTTCATGATCTCCAAACATGCTCAAAGACACCTTTTTTTGAAAGCTCTTTCAGGTAAAAATCCATGTCTTCGACCCGCTCAAACTCCTTTTCTGTACACCACCTATACATATCGTTTTCTTCAGTATCAAGTACAACCTCTCCTCTACTTTTCCCTACGTACGTCAGGCGGACAATGTGATGATTGGCCTTCCGAAAAATATCCTGCGCGGCAAGCAGTTTCGGTTCACCAACAAGTTCCAATCCCGTTTCTTCTTTAATTTCCCTTTGGAGATTTTCCAAAAGGCCTGTCCCCGGCTCAATCCTGCCGCCGACAATATCGAACCTGCCTGAAATATCCGGATACTTGGAAAGGGAGCGCCGCAAAAGCAAACACTTTCCTTCACTATTTATGAGAAGAATTTTTACCCCAACTTGAAGTACTACAGGAGTTGTTTTTACCGAATCCATTGCTTAAGCGTATCAAACCGAAAAGCAAATTGCGAATTCGAAAATCACATGGTAAGGTAGGAAGAGAAAAGAGCGATTGGAATCGCTTTTTGTTTTTCACATCAACCATAGACCGACGGTAAACGTATGAAAAATCCTCATATTCTCATTGTGGATTTTGGATCTCAACTCTCCAAAGTCATCGTACGAGCTCTCCAGGAACTCGGACATCGCTCGGCGCTTCTCTCTCCTAAAAAAGCGGAAGCGTACCTCAAAGAAAACCGCGTTGAAGCGATCATCCTCTCGGGCGGAGATCGGAGCGTCAATGAAAAGGGCGCGCCCACCATATCAAAGAAAGTTTTCAGTATGGGAATCCCGATACTGGGAATTTGCTACGGACACCAGCTCATCGCAAAAATACTCGGTGGAAAAGTGGGACAAACCAGCGCCGGAGCGAACTACGGGCCGACACAAGTCTCAATTAGAGGACGCTTTTCTTTTTTCGATAACCTCCCGGGACAAAATAAAGTCTGGGCGAGCCATCGAGAGAGTGTCACAGAAATCCCTTTAGGTTTTGATCTTACAGCCTGCTATTCCAAAACCGGCACCATCGCGGCTATTGAAAATAGAGATAAGCAAATCTGGGGTGTGCAATTTCATCCCGAATCACCCGAGACGGATTCTGGTAAATTAATGCTCCAAAATTTTGTCCAAAAGATCGCCGGTTGCGAAAAAGATTGGCAACCCAGAAATATGATCGAGGAACTTCAAGAAGAACTTCGGGATTCGACGAAGGGTGAACCAACGCTTATTGCTTTAAGCGGCGGCGTTGACTCAACCACACTCTGCTCTCTAGCCGCGCCAGTTTTAGGTCAGAGCCTTAAAGTGGTCTGCCAAGATGGAGGACAACTCCGGCATAACGAACCTCTTGAGATTCGGCGAAATGCCAGAGTGGCGGGAGTCCGTGTCTTCATTCAAAATCGCAAAGCAGAGTTTGCAGCGCTATGGGAATTCCAGATCAAAAAGAAAAGCCTTTACAGCGCGGAAATAAAACGGTTGCTTTTCCAAGGGGAATATGAGAAAGGTCTCGGCGCGGAAGCAAAGCGTTTCGGGTCACGAATTCTCGCTCAAGGCTCGCTCGCGCCAGATTTCATCGAAACTACTGGCGCCGGATCGCACATAAAGAGTCATCACAATATCGGGGTGACCGTTCCGGGTTGTAAAAGTATCCACCCTTTCCGGCACCTCTTCAAACATGAGGTGCGGTCGCTGGCTAAAGAACTCGGTCTGCCAGAAGCTGTCGTGAGCAGACAACCATTCCCGGGTCCTGGTCTCTTCATTCGCATTATTGGCATGTGGCCAACGACGAGACATCTCCAAACCGTCCGCCTTGCTGACCATATAGTAACGGAAATCCTAAGACGAAGAGGTTTATATGACGGCATTTCCCAGCTCGTGGTCGGCCTTGGTGGCGTACTCACTACCGGAGTGAAAGGAGATGAGGGGGTATACAACTACCCCATAATCGTCCGTGCCGTCAAAACGGTGGACTACATGACCGCGGAAGGTATTGAGCTACCGCCGGAAGCAAGACAAGAAATCACCTCGGCATTAACTGCACGGGGGCACATCTGTCGAGTCTGGTTTGATGAAACACCAAAACCACCTGGGACGGTTGAGGAAGAATAATTCTAGAAAGGAACTGTTACAAACGCGCGACTACCTTGGTAGCCACGCGTTTTCTTTTTTACAAAAAATTCGACCATGGAATACCCGTATCTGATGCCATGGCATCAGATACGGGTATGCAAACCTAAAAGAAAAAGACTAAAAAATGAAACGCGGTGATTTAAGGTGATTTAAAAAGACTAATGGAATAATAAGATTGCTATAGCAATCTTATTATTCCATTAGGATATGTAGAACAAAGATTTTTTGTAGTTTTCTAAAATTTTCGCGCTCGGAAAGAAAAGTGGCGAAGGAAACTCATTGAGCGGAAACCATTTCCATTCAACAATTTCATCTGGTTCCATAACCTTAGGCTCTCCTTCAAAATTGTCTGAAAAAAGACCGATGGTCACAAAATGAGCGTCGTTGGTTTTGTCATTGTTGACGCAAATAACTTTTGCGTCTTTAAGTTGCATCCCCGTTTCTTCGTGAACCTCACGTTTTGCACCTTCTTCGAACGATTCCCCAAACTCAAGCTTTCCTCCTGGCATCGTCCATGTCCCCTCTCCACTTAATTCAGAATCGGCTTTTTCGGGGTCAGCATGCCTCCGCCCAAGGAGAATTTTATTTCCTTTCATCATCATAACCCCAAAACCTACTCCGACTTTTTTATTTGGCATAGTAATTATTAACGACTTGCGATGTCGTTAGTTACCTTTCAAGATTTCTGGGATTCGCGAACGTGGAATCTTCCGCACTTTTACCGTCTTTTGACCTGCCAAACAAGCCTTAACTAAACGGTGCAGTCCATCAAGGATGAGCCACTTCCCTTTGTTTTCCATAATATCGATTGGGTATTGCAAGTCAGCCTTTTGAACCTTATCGAAATGAGCAGAGTGTATATCAGGCTGTTTCACCACTTCATTTGGCGTCAAATTGTAATCATCGGTATCTTCTATTTCCCAAAATGGTATTTCAAAATGCCACATGAGCTCACCTATACCCATATCTATGACGGGTTCATTGAGTCTCCAGACTTTTTGTGAATCCCAGTCAAAATCAAACCCAACTTCTTTGATTATTTTTGGTAATTCTTTCTTCATAATTTCCTACTGCCCATGACACTTTTTGTATTTCTTGCCACTTCCACAAAAACAAGGATCGTTTCGGCCGGGTTCTTTTTGGCCAAGAGGTAGAGCTGAAGAGGGATTTTTTGGCGAATGGGCAGAGCTCGTCGAAGCGATTATGAGCTTGGCTTTTTTGTGGACGTCTTCGAGCTCTTTGGCTTCTTTGGCAAACGCGCCCGTCATGAGATTTGGTATCATGGTCAAAATTTCATGGGCGATTGAAGCTTGCATTTCTTTGAAAAGCCGAAGCCCCTCTCTCTTGTATTCAACCAACGGATCGCGTTGACCATAGGCGCGCAGATTCACCGAACCACGAAGATATTCCATCATCTCCAAATGATCCACCCAAAACATATCGATCGTCTGTAAAATAAGTCGGCGGACAACGCCGTAAAAATCCTCGCCCATGTCAGCTTTTTTCTTTTCGATGGCACTTCGTGCTTCCGCATCATTTTCAAGAATCGTTTCGAGGTATGCGTCAACTTCCGGCTTGCCGCCATTTACAATATTCCGCCGTCTTTCATAGACAATACGGCGCTGATGGTTCATGACATCGTCGTATTCGAGCACGTGTTTTCGCGAATCAAAATGTAGGCCTTCGATCTTTGTTTGAGCGGTTTCAAGTGAGCGAGTAATGAGTCGATTTTCGATCGCCTCATCTTCCTTAATGCCCATTCTGCCCATCATCTTTTTTATAATGTCCTTGGCAAAAATACGCATGAGCGAATCTTCGAGCGACACAAAAAATTGCGTCTCGCCTCTGTCTCCCTGGCGGCCGGAACGGCCGCGAAGCTGGTTATCAATACGCCGCGCCTCATGCCGCTCGGTGCCAAGCACGAAAAGGCCGCCGACATTTTTGACTGCTTCGTATTCTTCTTTGGTCGCCGGATTGCCTCCAAGTTTAATATCAACGCCTCGGCCAGCCATGTTGGTAGCAATAGTGACAGCGCCCTTCTTCCCCGCTTGCGCGATGATCTCGCCCTCACGTTCGTGGTTTTTAGCGTTTAGAACTTCATGCTTCACGCCCTCACTCCCAAGATAGGCCGAGAGCACTTCATTTTTTTCAATCGAAACCGTACCGATGAGCACCGGCTGACCTTTGGAATTCAATTCTTTGACTCTTTTGGCTACTGCCTTGAATTTGCCGGCCTCGCTTTGTAAAATAAGATCGCCGTGATCCTTCCTCTGTGATTGTTTATTAGTCGGCACTGCAATCGTATCAAGGCGATAGACTTTGAAAAATTCTTCCTTGGACGTGAGCGCCGTGCCCGTCATACCGGAGAGTTTTTTGTAGAGACGAAAATAATTCTGAAACGTGATGGACGCAAAGGTGCGGGATTCTTTCTGAACCGGCACGCCTTCTTTGGCTTCAATGGCCTGATGAAGCCCTTCAGACCAACGGCGGCCCGGCTGGAGGCGGCCGGTAAATTCATCGACGATAACAACCTGCCCGTCGCGGACAACATATTCTTTGTCGCGTTTGTAGAGTGATTTGGCGCGAACGGCGGTTTCAAGGTGATGGACTGATTTAATACCTCGATCAGTATAAATATTTTCAATACCAAGTTTCTGCTCCGCCTTGGTGATACCTTCGGGCGTTAAAATCACATTTTTGAATTTCTCGTCCACCGTATATTCCTTGTTTTCTTCAAAATCACGGACAATGCCGGCAAACGTGGCATACAAATTTTCGGAGTCGGTAGTCGGCGCGGAGATGATGAGTGGCGTTCTCGCTTCGTCAATCAAAATGGAATCAATCTCGTCGACAACCGCGTAGTTGTAGCCTCTTTGGCGTAAGTTTTTTGGTTCATACTCAAGGTTGTCGCGAAGATAATCGAAACCAAATTCGTTGTTGGTGCCGTACGTGATATCCGCGGCGTAGGCCTCACGGCGCGATGCCGGTCGCAAGAATTGATAGACCACGCGGAACGAACCGACGATGTCGCGTTCGGTGTCGAGTTCAGTGTGTTTTGAATCATAAAGATAAGAACCATCACTTGTGATAACTCCAACGGAGAGACCGAGCGCGTCGTAGACTTGCCCCATCCAGACCGCGTCGCGACGAGAAAGATAGTCGTTGACCGTCACGACATGAACCCCCAGTCCAGAAAGCGCATTCAGATACGTCGGAAGAGTTGCTACCAAGGTCTTTCCTTCACCAGTTCGCATTTCAGCAATCTTGCCTTGATGCAAGATTGCGCCACCTATAAGCTGGACGTCAAAATGCCGTTCACCAAGAGTTCGTTTTGAAGCCTCGCGAACAGCGGCAAACGCCTCGGGCAAAATGTCCTCGGGTGGTTCACCCTTGCCTAGACGCTCTTTAAATGCGAGTGTTTTGGCTTTAAGTGCTTCCGAAGATAGGTCTTTGACCACTGATTCAAGCCCATTGATTTTTTCGACAAGTGGCAGAAATTTCTTGACTGCTTGATCGTTTCCACCTCCAAAAAGCGCGCCTAAAAATGACATAGTGGGGGTATAGTAGCACAGAAAAGAGAGATCTAGAAATTAGGAAACAAATAGAAATTGTTAAAAATCGTTTGTGAAAAATCTTAATTCTACCTTTTATAAAAGATGAACTGCGACTATTGGAAGGAACGCAAAACCTCAAACATTCCTTTTCCAAAATGCGAAAAGTTCAAAAATTACCCCCCCCCATCCTCTTACTACTTTCCACAACCCTCATATTTAGCAAATACCAGCGATAGCAAATATATGCTAAATCAACAAAAAATGGGATGTTTTTGAACAGATTATTTCAATGAATACTTTAATCCTGAATCTTTATTCTACCCACTGCACTTCCGGCTCAATCATGATGCCGGTTTTTTCTTTGACGAGAGCTTGGAGTTTGGAGGCAAGTTCTTTGACTTCCTCGGCGCTCGCTCCCCCTTCGTTCACCAAAACTAAAGCCTGATTTTTATAGACGGTGGCTTTGCCGACATGAAAACCTTTGGCATTACACACGTTATCCAAAATCCAGGCAAGCGAAAGTTTAACAGCTCCCTTGCTCCACGGATATGAAAGCAGTTCCGGATACAATTTTCGGAGCGCCACGAAACTGCGTTTGGTCACAATGGGATTCTTGAAAAATGAACCGGCCGTCCCAATCACACGCCAGTCTGGCAATTTAGCGCAGCGGATTTCAACGACAGCTTGTCTGACTTCGGCAAGAGTCGGCGCATCAACCTTTTTTTTAGAAAAGTAGGCTTCGAGATCGCGGTATGAAATATTTACTTTGCCATTACTTTTAAGTTCAAAACCAACTTTAGTTACAATAAGTTGTTTACCCTTTTCCCCCTTAAAAATACTGTCTCGATATGAAAACTGACAACCTTTATTTTTCAACACTCTTGTCTCTCCACTCTCAATATCAAAAACTTCTACAAAAGAAATAGTACCTTTGACTTCAACCCCGTACGCGCCGATGTTTTGGACTGGCGCCGCGCCAACCGAGCCGGGAATGTGTGAAAGATTTTCGATGCCGTGAAGTCCTTTCTCAACCGCGAGTCCGACAAGATAATCCCACTCCTCGCCCGCGCCAGCAACCACTTCCACTACCCCACTTTTTTTGGGGACAAATTCAATGCCGAGTATATCCATTTTTATAACTAACCCGGCGAAACCTTCGTCCGAAATCAAAACGTTGGAACCGCCGCCCAAAATAAAAATGGGTACTTTTTCTTTCTTGGCAAAAACAACCGCCTCCTCCAATTCAGCGACACTTCCAGCACGCGAAAAATAGCGGGCTTTCCCGCCAATACCAAAAGTGGTCAGTGGTTTTAAACTAATATGCTCTTCAATTTTCATTAGAATACAAACAAGTTCTAACCGCCCCTCCACGGAGAACGGGTGCTAGCTCCTAAAACTAATGTCTTATGTGAGTGCAAACCGTTCCCCGTGGAGAGGTATTTTGCATCCTGAAGTATATCAAGAAAGAGGTTATAAAAAAAGAAAAGCCCACAGTTGTGTTTGCGGGCTTTCGAGGTGGCTGATGAAACAGTTACCAGTTGACGGCAAAGGATGCGATAAAGCATACCAAGCCGATTGTTCCGAATAGCAGACCAAGAAACAAGCTTGGCCGGTCTGATTTTTTTAGCATAGTTCTCATAGTGCGAATCCTTCCAAAAATTATCCTACTATTAAAAAATAGTGAGGTCAACTACTTGTATCCGTCCATGTACTGCGTGGCGGTCGGGTCGCCAAGTCCCACAAATGGGTACGCAAAACCCCGCCGAGGCGGGGCCTTACGCAGACATTCGTTTGGCTAACAATTTTGTTAGCACTCACATTACAGAGGTTAGCATGGAGCTCCTTATTTGTCAAGGAAAACCTGTGGACAAAAACAACAAACACAACATACACTTAATTTACGTCGCGGTAAATTAAGTGTATGTTGTTTATTATTTATTATATTAAATTGTGACAGGATAAAATGGCAAATAGAAAAGTCCCATCTGCCGGAGCAAACGAGACTTGTGTGGAAACTGAAACTGCTACTTTCCCGCCTCAACGAGACGGGCTTCGAGGACGTTCTCGAGCGTTTCGGCCATGAGCCGAACGGCGGTACCGCGCGGCGGTGGCTGTGGGAACATCTTGGCCTGCAAGGCCTGCTGGTTAGCAAGGTTAGCAAACTGGCCGTTTTTGACCTGTTCGATCGCATTGACAAACTCCCGGGCGTTGTACACAGCGAGGGCGAGACCTCGCTCGCATAATATTGGAAGGTTAATACCCTCCTTGTCGCGCTGAAACGCAACCACTGAAGGGGTGCGAATCCAAAGTGCCGGTTTTCGGAGAAACATGACACGATCGACAGTTGTTGACAGAATATTTCCAAAAACGTCCGCCGCAGGAATGAGGTCTTCCGCACGAATGCCCGCGCTCTTCGGCACCACCACAGCACCGAAGCCATCGTAATTAGATACATCATTCTGGTCCCCTGGATGTTGTCCGAAAACGACTGTAAACTCGGGCCGCGAGGAGAGCGCGAAGGCTTCCTTGACGAGACCGAGAACCTCCAGACAAATGTCGAGAGTTTTCGTGCCCGGCACGAAGACCATTGAAGCAGCCTGAGAGATACCCAACCGAGCCCGAATCTGCTCGGGTGGGATGTTGACCGCCGCCGCGTCTTCGTTTTTTGGGTGGTTGGTCACAACGACCGCCGCATGCGGACACGTCTTCTGTGCCAGCTCCACGTCGTCTTCGAACTGAATGAAAACAAATGACGCGCGATCCCGAACTGGCGTAAACCAGTCGCGCCCAGCGATGACGCCGGACTTATCAGCGAATAAGCCGAAGGGTTTCCCAAGTGTATTAGCCTGAGTCACTGCCACAAGCTCGCCTGCCGCCAATTCGGGCGACGAGGCCATACCGACGAGAACGATGTCGGCCCATTCGACATCATCCTTAATTTTCTGAACTGTCTCCGAGACTGGTGGCATGGTCGAGGCGTAAAGCTCGACTGTATCCCCTGCTTCTATGAGGCTCTTCTTCAACGCCTCAAACGCCAATGTGGTATTTAACATCCCAGACACCATGAGTACTTTCTTCATTTTTCCTTATTGTAGCACGCGTTTCCGTTGCAAAAAACGCGGTTTTTTCTGTTTTTACCAAGGGTTTCCTCGCGGAATCCCCTAGTTGCAATCTAGACAATATCCTAACTGATTAAGTGCAAAATGTCAAGGGTTCTGGTGCAAAGCACCTGGTAATTTTCAATTTTGCAATTTTCAATCAATTTACAATTTCCCAATGTCCAAAAATTTAGACATCGAGAATTCATTGAAAATTTAAAATTATAAAAATTGAAAATTTTTTCCCTAGGGGTTACGCCCCGCTTTAATCTCCCTAATATAATACTCCCCTTGTTCTTTAAAAGATGGTCGGAGCATTATGGCTTTCTCCACCGCTTTGACAGCGTTTGTCCGTTCACCTAATTTAAGATACGTCGCTGCCAGTGAAATCTGGAGTTCAGGATCATCTGGATTGCCTTTTTCCCTTTCTTTCAAAAGGGCGAGAACTGTCCCGTATTGATCGAGATCGGAATACGCGCGAATAAAAACGTCTTCGTAAACCAACTCTCGCCCGTACATTTCTTTGGTAAGTTTCTTCACCAAATCCGTCTCCTTGTTATAAATAAGCGCGGCGACATACAACACCTTCGCCTGCCAGAAATTCGTATCTAGCTCATAAGCTTTTTTGAAAATATCGAGCGCCTCTTTGTATTTTTTTTGATTAATATAACTTGAGCCAACTTCAAACATAATGCTTTGCTTATTTGGCGAAAGTTCGAGCCCCTTACTAAGATACAGGAGGGCTTCGTCATACGCGCCCACGCGGTTCAAAAAACTGCCAAAAAAAACGTAGTATCGAGCGTCATTTGGAGTCTCTTTAAGTTGCTTCGTCATTTCACTTCGCACAAGATCGTAAAAAGACTGTTTGAGAGAAATATCAACATTTGAAGAAATCACCTGGTTGGCGGCTTGCGTTATCTGCTCTCTAATCTCGCTCCTGCCAAAAAAACTATTATAGGAAAGCGCCTTATTGAAGTAACGTAAATTTTCCGCCGGCCCGCCTTTGTCGGCGCCATATTGGCCAAAAGCCTTAATGAGCGTATGCCCCGCGAGGATAGGTTTGATGCTCGCGAAGTAAATAATAAAAACAAACGAAACAACAATGATCGGGATAATAAGACGATTTTGTAAACCCTCGTCAATATTGAGGCGCTTCTCCCACTTGTCGGAAAGAGACGTACTATGCAAGGCGTGAAGATAGGCCAGCACCGAAACCATAATAATGTATGAACCGATGTTGTCGAAAACAAATAAGTTATGGACAAGATAGGCCGCGAAAAAACCAGTCAAAACCGCGCTTCGAGCTGGCGAAAAAGGAATGACTGTGCCCGGACGAAGAAGATCGTGCAACTTCTTTAGAAACCCCCTTTGAAACCACGGCGGCGATTTATGATGCCAAAGATAGTACAACGCCACGATAAAAATCGACACAAAGGATAGGAAGCCAAAAATACCTCCGGCCACCAGCCAATCAAAAACAATATTATGCGTGCGGTCAAACCACTGCTCTTGACCAAAGAGACTCGGCTTATAGTATTTGTTAAACACGTAATTGAAACTCTCCTGTCCCCAGCCGAAGAAAGGCTTTTCTTTGACACCTTGCCAGCCGATGTTCCAAATGGAAAATCGGGTTTGGAGATCGTCTAATTTAATAGTGGTCAGACGTTCAAGCGCCTTGCTTTTTCCGGCAAGCGGGGAAAAATGGAGCCCAACCAAAATGAGGCCGATGACGCATAGCGACCCGAGCGCATAGAAAGAAATTTTGCGAAGCGTCTTGTTTTCTTTTTCAAATAAGGCGACAAGAACCAACATGGTAAAAAGACCGACCCCGAGCGCGAGCACCGCCCCGCGGGTCGCGGTATTGTAGAGAATAAACAACTGAAACAGAATAATGGCGCCATAGATATACTGCTTGCGCCGGTTGAGTCTTTCTCCCAGAAGCAAGAACCCGGTTATAAAAATATGGAAAAGAAAATAAGCGCCGAGATACGAGGCGTTGCCAAAGGTGCTGTCGAGCCGAACGCCGCCTTGGTTGATAACCGCTTTACCCATAAGTTGGAGCACTCCGTAGCCGCCGACTAAAAGAGAAACGGCGACGGATGTCTGGAAAAAATACTTCCACAACTTCTCGGTTGAAAGCATCGTGCCCGAAACCACAAAATAGGCGAATAGATGGATAAGTGTCACCCAGCCTTCCATGCGCTCAAAATTTGACCAAAAACTCTTGAGAGCATTTGGACTTAAAATATCCGAGAGTGCGATAAGCGCGACAAAAAGAGCGAAAAATTTAAGAAGCAGAGAAATCCGCGGCCGATAGATGGTGCTTCGGATGGCGAGGATTAGCCAGAGCGCGGAAATAATTTCGACAATAATTCGAAAAGCAAAGCCCTTGCCCGTAATATAGGGGAAAAAGAGCGAGGAAGATATAACGAGCGGAATGAAAGGGATAAGGAAAATACCGCCCAAAATAATGTACCGAAGATATTTATTTAACTGCATGGCTAATAAAATATAGCATACTTTGGGAAAGTTCCCGATGTTTAGATATTTTTTATGGGGATGAGCGTTTTTCCGTGATTTTTATGCGCGGTCGAAAGCACGCTCATAACTCGAACACCGCTCTCAAGGGAAACCGGCGAATCGGCCGCTTTTATTTTGCCCGTTAAGATATCGTTAATATGTTTTACCTCTTGGAAAAAGTCATCCGGCCGTTTTTTGTCGAAAATAACTTCTTCGACTTTTTTGTCTTTTCCGGCATAGCGGACAATGTCTCCTCGCTCGTGGCCGTTGCAATGCCATTCGATAAACCCGTCCATTCCTTGAAGCCGCGCCCATTTTCGAGTCGGCGACGTAACAACGTCTTGAATAACTCGCCCGATTTTTCCTTTATCAGTCACGAAAGTGAATGCCGCGATAGCATCGTAATTGGCCTTGCCTTTTTTCACTACCTCATAAACATGCGACATCTTCTTCCATTCGCCCAAACCGGAGACAGAGGCTAAAAACTGCCAAAGGTGAAGCGCGTGGGAATGTTCGCCGGAAGCGCCACCACCTTTTTCGCTATAACCCAAATAAGAATCTTCAGGCCCAGAGAGCCAGGGGTGGGCTTTGAAAATGCCGCCCCAATGTTCTCGAAACTCAACGTCGAGCGTTTGAACCTCGCCAATCGCGCATGATCGAATAAGCTCGACGACAAAATTTATTGACTCCGCGATGGCGTGGTCATAACCCATAACAATAGTAACTTTGTTCTTTTTGGCCAACGCCAAAACTTTTTTAAGACCTTCGAGCTTTGGGCCGGAGAGCGGTTTTTCAAGTTGGATAACTCGCGGCTTTTCCTTGATTGCTTCAATCGCGATTGGCAGGCGAACGTGCGGCGGCGTGCCAATGAAAATGACATCGAAACCGCCCTTTGGCTCTGTGCCACTCTCGTAGAGCTTAATGGCTGGATCCCAGCCACCATAGCGAGAAGGATAAATTTCTTCCTTCATTCTCTTTAGCGCGTTTGGATCACGATCGACAACAATCACATCCCATCCAATCCGGCGCGATGCTTGCGCCAAATGATTCCCTATTGAGCCCGCACCAATAATTTTTACTTTCATATCGTCTCTAAAAATTCAGGTTATAGGATGCACTTTAATCAACTCCTCGGTCAAAGTAAAGTCAATAAGCGTGTCTATGTTGACGGACTCCCAATCTTCCATAATGTACCCCAAAATTTTTTCCCCTGTCATCGAACCTCTTTCAAGCACCGTCTCCGGCCAAAAAGCATTCATCGAACCGTTGTTCTGATAAACTCTTGGTAAAACTTGCCGCGGCGCGTTGTATGGCTCCTTCATACCCGTAAAACTTTCCGGCAAGAAAGGTTGGATGTATGATCCTTCAACTCTCCACATTTTATGAGGATGTTTCGCCGCTTTGGACACAGCCCGAACGGAGTGAGCGCCTTCTTTCCCCGCTTTCATAAGAAGTTCAATACCTTCTTGTATGCGATGGGCACGTCGAAGCGGCGCCGTGGCACGGAGATCAACTACCATATCCGGTAAATCACCGATCTTTTTAAGTTCATTCAAATGGTGCGTGAAAACAGGCAAATCTTCGGTCAAATCTTCAGCCAACTCTTTCGGACGCATAAAAACATCCGCGCCATATTCTTTTGAAACTCGAGCAATGTCCAAATCGTCGGTATTCACAATAACCCGCGAAATATGGGGCACCTTTTTTGCCTCGAGAATGGTATGGGCGATAAGCGGCTTATCGCCGAGCATTTTGACATTTTTGCCCGGGACTCCTTTCGAACCACCCCTCGCGATTATAATGGCGTAAATTTTCATGGAAAAAATTGTATCAGAAATTTTTACTTTATACAAAGAAACCCCTGCATGATGTTAAACATCTTGCAGGGGTCTAAAATTACACCGACCGCGAAGCCGCCAGAAATTGCAAACCTTTTTTCCGCACGAACTCCCATGTTTTTTCATCCATGAGCATAAGCGCAAAAAGATACAGCAGAAATCCGACAAGGTGACTCGTAGTAAATGTCTCGCCGAAGAAAAAGATTCCGACCACAACCGTCATAGTCAGGAACATACTGTTCACAAGAAGTTTTTTGAGAGAAATAAAAGCCCCTTCCTTGTACGCGTAAAGTGAGAACGACCACATAAAAAAGGTGACTGCTCCGGAGCAAAGAGACACCGCAGAAAGCAACCATAATGGTATCGTGAAGCGCGCCCATTCCGGAGAAAACACCATGATGAGAAGGGCTAGAGCAACTGTCGCTCCTCCACCCCACACATTTTTGGCGTAGGGATGAATTTCCTTAATGGATTGAACAATCCACTGGTTCAAGACGAGACCCGCCATATTGCCAAACGCGAGCCACACCCACAGTGGAAATTTCGCGGCTTCTCGAAAAGAAGGGAATCCTAAAATAGCGTAACCGGCATAAAGCCCAATGCTTATACCACACCACTGCCTCTTGGTAATTTTATGACCAAACCACAGACAATCAAGGAAAGCCCCGGGAACAATTGAGAGGGTAGTGATAAAAGTAATAACAATTATCGAACCGCCATACTGGAAGGCTTCGAGAGCGCAAATGTTGCAGAACACGGAGCTGATACCAAAAAGAATCGAACCGATTTTTCCCCGCCGGTCACTGGTTACAACTCCTCTTAATCTCCAAAGTCCAACCATTCCAATGAGAAATTGCGCAGACCCCATGAGCACAATTACGCTCATTACTCCCCCAAGCGTTGTGGTCGCGTCTCCAAGAACCTTCTGGAGAACACGGACAACCACTTTCGCACCGCCTTCAAGCGCCGTCCAGCGCGTCCAACGTTGCATAAGACTTTCTCTTTCTCTTTAATTTTTCAAACAACCTTCGAATACTGATAGTCCCGAAATTACGAAATATCAGAACCGAATTTCCCATCTGAATCCGAACACTTGTATAGTTTTGATATGAAAAAAAATCTAAAAAATTCTTACATCTTTCTAAAAGTGAGAGAAGCGAAATA
>MHRY01000017.1:6947-9365 GCA_001822675.1 Candidatus Taylorbacteria bacterium RIFCSPLOWO2_01_FULL_45_34b | reverse complement strand
TGGAACCTGCCACACCAAAAAATCAACAAGCCTCGTTTTGCCAGAAGCGGACGGACCGGTAACAATCACAAATTTTCCTTTCATCTTTTCTATTAATGATAACGTGAAAAGACAAAAACTCATATTCGTACGAGTATGAGTTTTTGCTTCCCCCTTTATTTAGACTCTTTTTTCTTAGTTATGATGGACCGCCTTTTTTAGAGGTGTTCCATCCTTGTCTGGATCACTCGTCAAATTACCCGAACCAAAAGGCAGTATGCACAAAAAAAGACAGAAACTCTCGACATACGAGAGGCGCGGCGTCTCATCTCAAAAAGAGGACGTCCACAAAGCTACCAGTAGTTTGGACAAAGGCCTCTTCCCAGGGGCATTCTGTAAAATCCTACCAGATGTTCTCGGCGGAAGCCCGAGCCACTGCAACATTCTGCATCCCGACACCGCGGGCACGAAGGCCTCCCTCGCCTACCTTGCGTGGAGAACAACGGGCAACCTCGGTCATCTTCGGGGCATTCCAGTCGACGCGCTCGTCATGAACGTGGATGATGTCGGATGTGTCGGCGCGGTCCAGGGCATTCTCGTTGACCAAACGATCAGCCGCAATTCTTTCCAGATCAAAGACGAGATCAAAGAGATCATCGAAAGCGCCGAACAATTCTGCGCAATGCTCCGCGTGTGGCGCATCAACTGCCATTTCGCGAGCGGCGAAACCGCGAGTGTGCCAGATCTTGTTCGAACATTCGATGTCGGCACCAGCGTCGCAGTCCGCATGAAACGAAAAGATGTTATTGACGCGAGCCGGGTGGTTCCGGGTGATATCATCGTTGGTTTCAGTTCAACTGGCCAAGCAAGGTGGGAAGCCGAACAAAATTCGGGAATAGGCTCCAATGGCCTGACGAACGCACGACATGAAACACTTGCGCCATTCTACCGCAAGTTCACGCAAACATACGCGCCGGAAATGAGCAGGGATCTGGTCTATCGGGGAAAATACAGACTGGAGGATCGCCTTCCGGAAGATCGATCTTTCACCATCGCAGGAGCACTGCTCTCCCCGACTCGCACCTATCTGCCGCTTATCAAAATGATTCTGGAAGCAGTGCCACGCCGATACATTCACGGCATCATCCACTGCTCCGGCGGCGGCCAAACCAAGATCAGAAAGTTTGGAAGGTCGGGGAATCGTTATGTTAAATACCGCCCATTTCCTGTCCCAGCCGTCTTCAAAATGATTCAGGAGGTTTCGAAACTCTCATGGCGAGAGATGTATGAAGTCTTCAACATGGGCTGGCGGCTCGAGATGGTTGTTCCAGACATGAAAGTGGCCAATGACATCAGGAAAATCGCAATGGACGAATGCGACATCAGCGCAAAAGTAGTCGGAGCTGTTGAGGAAGAGGATGGACCAAACCAAGTCATCATTGAAACTCCGAGTGGTCAGGAAAAATACTGACCGCTTGGCACAAAAAAGTCTAAATGTAGTATCATGTTCGTCGGTGTCGCTCCCAAACCGCTGGCAGCGTAAAGGGGAGGTAGCAAGAACTACCTATTGAAACCAGAGCCGTTCCACGCAAGTTGGAACGGCTCTTTTTTGTTACAAATATTGACAGATAACTGAAGTTTCCTTAAGGTATGCAAAGACTGAACCTGTTGGCTAACCAACACAAACCACATACACCGAAAGGACAAATGGAAATTATAGTCGCCGGAAGAGGAAACATGGCTACCGCCATCGAAACTTTATGTGACAAAGAAAATCAGGCCTTTCGCCGATTCGTCCCCGACATACAGCTCACACAACCCGCAGATCAAACTGTTGTCATCCACGTCGGTTCGGGAAGAGAACTTCCAAAAATCTTCCGCCTGTGCGGAGAACACAACCTCGTCCTCGTCCAAGGATCGGGAAAGATGGAAGAAATCATGAAACAAGCGGAGCCTCTTAACTTTGTCGTGATTGACGCACCAAACTTCGCGCTTCCGATCGTTCAGTTTACGGCACTTCTCGGTCAAATCACCAACAAGCTAAAGCGCGTGGGAATGAAAGTTACCTCGGTTCGTGAATCCCATCAGCAAACCAAAAAGACAGTGCCCGCGACGGCGCTTAAAATGGCGAGCGCAGTAGATTTCCCTAAGGAATCGATCGAATCAAAAAGAGATCCATTGATACAGTGGCGCGATCTCGATATCCCGAGGGAGCACCTGAACGGACACGGTTACCACTGGATTATCTTTGAAGGCGGCGAGGTAACCATTGAACTCTCGGAAAAAGTGAACGGCCGAGGAGCCTACGCTATCGGCGTGCTCCAAATTGCCAAAATGGCTGTTGAGTTAGAGAGCCAGCTCGTTCCCCGCATCTACTCGGTTCAATACTTGATCGAGGCAACATGGAATAGGAGGCCGTTTGAAGACCTGAAAGAAAAG
>MHRY01000017.1:0-6935 GCA_001822675.1 Candidatus Taylorbacteria bacterium RIFCSPLOWO2_01_FULL_45_34b | reverse complement strand
GGCGCTACTGCTCAAGAAAGCAGTAGCGCCGCTTTTTATTTAACAACATCCTTACATTCTCAAGTTTGTAAGGATGTTGTTTATGTGGTAGTAAATGTTAAGTGGTAAGCCTGCAAGAGGGACTCATTTTAAAATCTGCCCGGGACGCTTGATAACAAGCTCTGATTCAGGGACATCTTTTTCCAAATGCTCTACAATTTTCTCCGCCACAAAATCTGGCTCCATGAAATCGGCAAATTCCGGCGGCTGATGTTCGTCAAAAATGTTTGTCTTTATGCCGCCCGGATAGATACCGACGACCGAAATGCCGTTCTCTTTAATTTCTTCGCGGAGCGAATCGGTAAAACCCTTGGCAGCATGCTTGCTCGCCGAGTAAATCGCCGAATATGGCCGGGGCTCTAGGGCAGAAGTTGAGACAATGTTCACAATCACGCCCCATTTTTGCTTTTTCATTTGCCGAAGTGCCGCGCGCGAGCCATTGATAGTACCGAAGACATTTACGTCAAATAAATCACGCGCTCGTTTCATATCAACATCCAAGATTAACGCGCGCGGCAACCAAACACCAGCATTGTTTATCCAAAAATCAATTGCTCCATATTTTGAAACTATCTTATCAGCAAGTTCATTCATCTCCGCTTCACTTCGAACATCCGCCACAAAATCGGTCGCCCCAATTTCATCCGCCAGTTTTTTAAGTTCACCCCCATCCCGAGAAGAAATAACCGCGTGTGCTTTTTTTGAAACAAACACTCGCGCCAACGCGGCGCCTAGTCCCCGACTACTTCCTGTAATAACAACAACTTTGCCTTCCATTTTGTAAACAAGCTGGTCCACTAGGTTTTTATCGGCACAATACGGGAACCGAGAAGCGCGAAAAACTCTTCGCGCCGATCTTCTTGGTCTATTTCAAAAAAATGGAGAATTGGATAGCACTCCGGCGTATATTCATAATGACCCCGAACTTCGCCGTCTTCAAACACCCGAATATGATATTGGTAGACAAAATCTTTGACATAGCGAAGTCCCGCTATCTCGCCTTCATCTTTCCACGCCACGAAATGGTTGCCGTAGCCCTGCTCGACTAAAAATGATATGAATTCTTGGATGGTGTGCGTTTCGGGCACGCGACCGATCAAAAAACCTTGCCGGCCACGGTGCCACAAAATCCGAAACTTAACAAGCGTGTCCCGAAGAAACGGATGGCACGGAGTGTACAAGCGCCAAAAATGATATTTAAGGCGGTCAATAGCTGATGTTGGATACACCATGCAGGATGGAGGTAACGTCAGGAGCCATGCTCTTAAAGAATCGTTATTTTTCATAATTGCAAATTACGCTATCCATTTTATACGAGGAAAGTAAGAAATTCAATCAGAAAGGTTTATGTTCAAATAAGTAACCACCCTCAACTATTTAAAGTAAACTTAGGCTCAATCTTTTACTGCTTTTTTAACACAACAGTACCCAAATCGATATCGCGGTTATTTACTGAAAAAGATTTCTCAGTTGGAGTATAACCATAGGCCGAAATTTCAACCGCGTAATTTCCTGACGGATACACTCCTATTTTCCCATCGTGTCCCACACTCCACGGCACATTATTATTTCCAAGCCACGCGCATTTACTTGGAGCATTTTTAGGATAACGGTTTGCGTCTTGCTCTTTTACATACTCGTCAGTAATCTCACATTTTTTTAACATTATCCTCGCATCAAGACCCGTACCGACTTCGTTAGTAACCTTAATTCTTGCCACTCCCCATTGCATTACTTTCACGGTGCCGAGATTAATACCCTCGGCTGGAAGTTCAACTACTTTCGTAACTGGTGTTTGGTAAAAAGCAGAATCTCTCACGGGAACAATAAGCGTATACTTACCCGGGGGCAATTCTGGAGTTTCAAGATAACCGTTCTTTATAAAAATATAACCAGTCGCAATACGCTCCCCTAAAGCATCAAAGAGCTCAAAATTGGCACTTCCTACGCCGCTCGGTTTATAGTTATCACCGTATGATTTTCGTAGACTTTGCAAAGTTTCCGGACTAAAACCATAATACGGTCCGCCATATTCATTTCCATACTGATCAGTAACGTAAGCAATAATTTTGCCCGGAATGACTTTTGTTTTGGGCGTGGTCGCGGCTTTCTGTTCAATAGGTTTCGTGGCTGGCGGCTGTGATTTTTGTTCCTTAACGGCACTCGACGCTGGTTTCGGCGACGCGATTGGTTCGACAGGATTTTCCTTCGAAATGTTTTTCTCAGCTTCGAGTGATTGATCAGGTAGTTCTGTAGTCGAATCGTTTTTGGTGAATATACCTTTTGCAATATTACCCAAAAATTTAAATGGTTTGGTAATGATTTGCCACAAGCCAGAGAAAAATCCAGCATTTTTTGGGCTTTTCTGATCTTGCGTGGTTGGCGCCGCTTGAGAGACAAGAGCCTCATTCATCACCTTTTCCACGTAGGCCGTAACGGGATCGACAAGCGCCGAATCCGCGAGAATGTTAGAGTCTTCCGCGATACGTCGCATTATGTCCTGTTTTATTTCCTCCTTTTGCGCAACCCCGAGACTCTTCCAGACAAACGACTGACCAACTGTTTTATTAACTGAATCTTCCACGAGGTACTTTGAAGCCCCGAGGCTTACGGTTTGTAGAAATTCTGCCACGGCCAAATTTCGTATTTCAGAATTGAGCGTGGTATCAGGATTCGCGGCAAAATGCGTCAAACTGTCAGAAACAGGCACGAGAAATGAAATAACTCCACTTGTCCATTTGAGAGGTGTTTTGGCGGCATTCGTAATAAATAAAGTGTTTGAGACTCTGATAACTTCCGGGTACAAAGATACTCCCAACTCAATATCTTGTCTCATCAATTGAATGATTGCCTTGGCCTGCACTAGGTGCTTTTCCGCCATTTTTTGATCGCCTGTGTTGTATGCCGCAAGTCCATCAAGTAATTTTTCATTCGCGCTGTCATATTGTTTTCCAGCGTTATCATAATAGGCTCTCATTTGTCTCATTGGTAATTGATCTTTCTCGAGCTCAAAGAAAAACGCCCGTAGTTCATCCGTCAGGCTGGAAGAACCGGATCCTAATAATTTTGTTATCGGGTCGGTCGGTTTCCCTTGCCGTATGAGATCGCTCTCAAGTGCCGCAAGCTCCGTTTTTATGTTTGCATTTGTCGCGGCATGAACAGGAAAAGCTAAACACAACAAAATGAGACTGAGAAATCGTATGTTGCCAAACCTCTTGTGCTTAGTGTAATTCATTTCCATCATTTCTTAATTAACCCCGCGAATTTCGCGTATTTCCTTTCAATCTTATCCCCGCCAAAAAGCATGCTCACCGTGGCGTCTCCATACTTCACGCTAAGGACAATGGGTACTGTCATCTTTTTTTCGTCCGCCTATCGCGGCTCCGGCAATAAGACCAATGCCTCCGGTTAGCGCGCCGCCAATGAGCGCGCCGGCGGCTCCTTTGCCCAAACTTCTTTTGCTCGCTCGTTCCAACTCGACATTTTTAATGTCGGAAAAAGGAATGGTGATCAACGTGCGAAGACCTCCGGATATTTGAATGCCACTTTCGTCCGCGTTAACAAAAACTTTATGCAAACTCGTCATCTGTGGATGACCACCCTGATACATAAGTTCAATTCCTGTTGCTTGTTGCGCGAGCGCCTTGCCAAGTTTATTAAAAAATCCCATCTTTATGTAACGAAAATAAATAAAAATATAGTGTATTTGTATAATGACTATTATAGAAGAACTCAGTTAAATTGTAAATTAAATAAACAGAGCTGCCGTCGTTAGATAAAAAGAGGCGCCAACTGTGACACCTCCTTAAAATCCAGCCAACAAGAACCTTAAATGAAATATCGACGAACGAGTTCCCCAACATCGGGGTCGCTCTTGGCCTGCTCCATGACCCGCAAGACGAGTGGGGTTTGACGCTTCCTTTTATAGAGAGCGATGGCCACTCGAAACCGTACGATGTGATAAGGGTCATCCTCGAGAACTGCCTCGAGAGTTTTTATGTCAGGTGGGTTGAGTGGGGTATCAGACATGTTGAGGATTGTCGCCGCGAGATCGCGGATGTTTGGATCGGCATCGAAAAGCCCTTCGGTGAGCGCCCAGCGAATATATTTCTCGGTCAAATAAGATTCGCTGATATTTTCATCGACAAACTGCCAACTTTCTTCGCGGGCAGCTTCGAGAAGTTCTTCGAATGCCACCGTAGTTTTTTGTGCTTTGGTTTTCATATCCTTAAACACTTTGACAGAATTTTTCGGAAAGTCAATCTTTTTGTGAGAGAGGGTAATGTCAAGGTTTAACCTTGACATTAGGTCAATCGACCAAACGAAATCGGGCAATCTTAATCACCGTTTCCGACGAAACTCTATCACCATAGTAGCTTCGATACGTTCTGTACATCTCTTCATTTGTCGCGAATTTTTCGTGGCCAGCAAAATCAAACTCATCGAGTTCGCCGATTTTCTTTTCATACACTTTTGTGAGCACCGCCTCGGCAAATTTTTCTCCGGTGTCGGCATTCACACATTCAACCACATCCCCTTCCGCTAAATGCTTGTCGTCAAAAAGCCTCCACGTGGAGTCTTTTTGACCCGCGATAATGAGTCTCGCCAGCGCGTCTTTAAATTTTAACCTTTTCGTCATCTCTACTTACTTAGATATCACCGAACCGCTAGAGGATAATATATGCAAAAGTTTTGTTCATGTAAAGAATTTTACCTACATGTAGTCAGAAAAACAACACTCATTTTACAGAATGGCGTCTCGAAGTTTACTCCATATCAATGATTGTCTCCGGGGTCGTATTAAAATCGGTATACCGCCACCATGTTGGCGTAAACTCAATAACCACCGTATGTTCATTTTTATACTTCTCCGCAAATGGATGTTTTTTGAAGTGAATTTTGTAAACAGCCTCGAGCTCCTCCGGAGAGGAAACAACTCGGAGAGCGCCCCGCATCTGAAGCGTCAAGTTGTCCTGCTCACTAAAACCAACAACAACGCTCGCCCTCTTATCAGTTCCTTTTTGTAAAGCTTCGACCTTCATGGATTCATCCCACGTTTGGAAAAAAAATCGAAGTGGATTCACCCCATGAGAGTAATGCACTGTCGAGGAGTGAGACCCTCCTTTCGGAATAATTCCGGAAAGGACGCAGACTCTTTCTTTTTCGAGAAAAGCAAGAATTTTGGGATTCATAACTCCTATAGTATATCAAATTAGAAAACAGCTGCGAGGAAATTTTCTCTACTGTATAACTTATTACATACTTACATTTAGCATATACCGGCGATAGCAAGCATATGCTAAATTATTACTTTAACTGCCAAATAGAAAACAGCCGCGGGCTTTGCTCGCGGCTGTTTTCTATTCTCTAATCTCCATTCTCTAGATTTATGAGAGATGTTTGGAAACAAGCTTGGTCATTTCAAACATGTTGACCACCGCTTTGCCATCAAAAACCTTCTTTAAGGCTTCGTCGGCATTAATATTTCGCTTATTCTTTGAATCTTGCAAAGTGGGACCTTTTCTTAAATCACTACCTTTTTTCCCAGCATCATTCTCATACTCATCGCCCTTAATATACATCCAAAGCTTCTTCACCACTTCCGAGCGCGGCATCGGGCCGGCTCCGACAATCGCCGCGAGCTCCGGGCTCACTTTGAGAGGCTTCATAAACGCAGAGTTTTCTTTTGCCATGTTTTTATTATTTAACTAATGGGAAGAGTATAGCACCTAGGGTATTATTTTGGAAGCCCTTTATCCAGAGGCTCTTTAGTCTCATACCGAAACGGCCAAAACCTATTGATTGATAGGACAAGAAACACCAAAATGGAAAGGGCGGCAGCCGAAAAATAATGACCGCTGCCAACCATAACACCCATAACCGCCGTCGCCCACAAACTAGCGGCCGTGGTCAAACCAGAGGCTCCTTCGGTGTTTTGTTTAATGATAAGTCCCGCGCCGAGAAAACCAATACTGGTCAAAACTCCTCCAATAATTGTCGCTTCGCCATTTGGAAAATACGGCGCGAGCGTGGCGACTGCTCCCGCCGCGCCAATTGCCACGAGTGAATATGTCCGCCCACTCGCGCCGTACTTTTTTCTTTTCCGTTCAGCGCCGACAATAAACCCGAGCACCGCGGCAATACAAACCCGAAATACAACAATGATTTCGTATAACATAAAATTTAAGTCTCTTCCGTGTCATTTTAACATAAGAAAAGAGGAGAACACGAAGTTCTCCTCTCGAAATGTCCTAACTATTGTTTGAGTTACATTAGGCAACTGTGATTTTCCATGCGTTTCCGCCACGTACAAGCACAACAATGTTTCCCCAAGCGAAAAATGGCTCATCCGTCGAAATAGTTCGGTCCGCGATAAGTCGCTCTGTCGCACAAGGAACAAAGATCTTAAGTTCACCATCTTTTTGTATAGTTGCCACAACTCCTTTAGGGAGGATTGCGAGCACGAGTTCAGGGGTATCAACCTCTTCACGGGTAAGCTTATAACTTACATACTCCTTGTCGAATGTGAACTCGAGCCGGTACAGTTCACCTTTTCGATCGGCAGCAACAACCGTAATGAAACGTTCACCGCCACGAGCTGTTACAGGCCTCATTCCATCCAGCTCTCGAGCTCTAATGTATGAGAGTCTCCCCTCTCCGTGTGGCGCTATGATGTATGAAGCACCGAGCGCATCTTGAATCCCCACCCCGTCAAACCATTTGGTCGAAGAAGTAAGAGCTTGCCACGTTGTGCCGATTGCAAGAATGGGCGTGGCAAATTTTTCGAGCTTGAGTTCAGTAATTCCTTCTTTCTTTGAATAACGAAATGCAAAATTGAAGACAAACCGAATAGCCACAGACACGTGGATTTTTTCAAACACACACTCAACACCAAA
>MHRY01000016.1 GCA_001822675.1 Candidatus Taylorbacteria bacterium RIFCSPLOWO2_01_FULL_45_34b | reverse complement strand
AGGGTCGGGTTGTTTTTGTCATGAACGCCAAAAAAATATGGCACGGCCGCTATTTGAATTTCATTTTCGGTTAATGAAATGCTTTCCCCGATCGCCTTGTTCCAAAGTTTTCCGTAGAGTGGATGATTTTCATAAAAAGTGATATGGGGTTCAATCGGGGTAACGGTAATTTCTCCAGCCACAGCTGTATTTTTGTCTAACGTTGAAACTTCGACACGCACGGTTGTTGGCCGAATGATGACATCTCCCTTAAAACCAAACACATCTTTGCCGTAACCGGAAGAGTCAAGATCCACCTTGTCGTTCTCTATCCATTTATATACTAAATTTTCTGGGTCAATCGTTCTCCCCGCTGAATCCAAAACGAGGGGCAGGGCGATAACCCTGACGATTCCCTGATACGGATAGAGCGCTTTGCCTTTATAAAAAGGCGGTACGTAGGAAGAGGCTTCCCATAAGAGGCGAACGGTAGCGGGACGGATGGTAATGCTCTGTTGAAGCACTTGCCCAGTCTCCATCTTTACGAGAGTGATAATGGTCGAGGATTCGCCGAGATTTTTGGTGGTGAAACTAAAGGAAGTTAAACCCACCCCGCGCTTTATGAGTTCACCGTCAACGAACCAGTTGATATCAGCGCGGCTAAGATCAGTGCCTGCCGGATCAATACGAACGTACACGTTTTCATTTGGCCCCGGAAATGCTGGCGCGAGCGAGAGCGTCAAGTTTTGGTTGAAAGAAAATTGACCTGCCACAAGTTGTGGTAAGAAAAACAACGCTAAAGTCGCAAAAAAAGAAAAAACAGGAAAGCGGTATTTCATGCTTTCATTTTATCACATCTCAAAGGAGAGAATATGAGCTCTTGTGCACAGTGTGAACTAGCTTATAGCTTCAGGAGCTGCAAAAGCTTCGACAGCTTTAAGAAAGGAGTGTCCAGTCTTTTTTCCCCCTTTCCCGAAGCTTTGGAAGCTTTTGCAGCTACCCCACTGTCTTCTCCAGCTCCTCCTTCGCCTTTTTAATCGCAATGAGCTCTGACGGATCAGAGGTGATAATTTGATCTTCAGTGTATGAGGCAATGACTTTAATAGCGACATGTTTAAGTCCGACGAAGAAAATTCCCTCCCCTACGTCTGATTCGAGAAGTAGGAGTTTTTCTTCGTCAGTTAGGGCAAACACTTGTTGAACATGGTCAATCGACGATGGAGATTGTTTAAGCAGTATTTGAATAGATGAGTTTGTGATAATTGGAAGTCCGTAAGGCGATTTCAAAAAGTCATCCACATCCTGGGTGATAGTGGCAAGGCCAAGGTAGTATTTTCTACCTCGTTTGGCCAGACTAAGGAGAAACGAAGCGGTGTCTTCAGATTTCATCATCCACCACGCCTCGTCTATAACAAGCAGGCGTTTGCGGAGATTTTTTCTGATAGCGTTCCAAATAAAGTGCGTCACAAGATACATGGCCACCGGCTTCAGTTCGTCTTCCATGTCGCGGAGCGAAAAGACAATAAATTTATTTTCAATGTCGATGTTTGAAGGCCGGTTTATGAAGCCAGACCACGTGCCGTGGGTGTATTTAGAAAGTCTCTGCACCAACGACTCCCCTCCCTCCATACCCGCGAGGACAAGTTCAAAATCAGTCATAAGCGGCGGTTCAATATTTTTAAAGTCAGTTTCAGCGGTGATATCTTTGAGCGCGTAGGTTTCAGTGATGGCGCGATCAACAATCGCGTCTTCTTCAGGGGTGAGGCCTCCCATCATGATTCGAAACAACCCAACAAGATTGATGATGTTTGAGCGAAGCACGTCAGCGGCGGTTTCATCTTCGCGCGGCACAGGCAGGTCGAAGGGGTTGATATGGTGTTCGGAGTTGAGCGAAATGTTGAAGTATTTTCCTCCAGTCGCTTCGGCCATATATTTATATTCTTGCTCCGGATCAATCACAATGACTTCGATGTCGAACATAAGAGAGCGTAGAATTTCCAATTTTACCGCGTAACTTTTCCCGGCACCGGATTTTGCGAAGGTGATCGAGTTGTAGTTTTCAAGCAAGAAACGGTCGAAAAGCACCAAGGAGGAATTATGTCTGTTAATGCCATAGAGAATTCCTTTATCCGATGTTAAATCAAAAGAAATGAAGGGGAAAACGCTGGAAAGTGGAGAGGAGTTGAGTTTCGTGTGTACCATAAGCTCGTCGGTCGCGACAGGGAGCATGCTTTTGAAGCCTTGATCTTGCTGAAAAAGAGTCGGCTTGACGTAGACAAGTTTTGCTTCGAGAATGGATTTTACTTCCGACTCCACTTTGTCGAGTTCTTCAGTTGAATCGGCATAAAGAGAAATATATAATCCGACGTCGAACAGTTTTTCATTGGCTTGTTGTAAATCATCGCGAAGTTTTTCCAAATCTTGATAGGCGGTGTCAAGCATAGGGTCTCGAACCAGCCCCTTCTCTTCCCGCATGTGGATTTGACTTTGCACCTCGGCCACTTTTTTCTGAAACTGTCGGAGAATTTTCGCTGTTTCTATCGGGTGGATAAAAATAGAAATATCAAACACTTTGTCGAGGTTGATTATTGGCGCGAACCAACCGTCGTTTAAGTATCGTGGGTAGGAAATGACAAAAAACGTCCGTACGATTTTTTCACCTAAGTTAAGCTCGCGCGGCGTCACTTTGAGCGCGGACGGGGCAATAACATCTTGAAGCTCCAAGGTGGCCGAACGGTAGATCTCTTCAGGCATAATTGAAGAAATTGTCGGCTCGGATGAATCTTTTTTCTTTAAAAAATCGAGTAGTCCCATAAAAGAGCTTATAGCTTCCTAAGCTTCGCTAGCTTCGAGAGCTTTAATTAAGGGGTATCGGCTTATCGGTGTCGCCTGGATTTAATAATTTATAAAAAAGTTCGATGACTTCTTCGGTGCCGAGTTGCACCGTGCGGATGCCGGTTCGGATGAGTCCCTGCTCAACGACGGCGAGCCGCTGTTCAACTTGGGTGCGGGCTTCTTCAAATGCTTCTGCTTTCTCGGCCACCTTTGTCTCCGAAGTTTGTTTTTTCCCCAAAACCTTGCCAAGGAGCGACGAAGAGCTTTTAGCATTCAGTATTGCCGGAGTGTAAGGCACCACAACAAAAAAGGTTTTCGACATAATACTGGTATTTTCCGTGAAATTTTTGATAAAGCCGATGTACTCCCTCGTTTGAATTTTTAGAAGCTCTATGGTTTGTTTTTTTTCTCTCTCTTCAAGAAGGGTAACGTACGGTCGGATGTCCAGTCGGCGGGACTGAATGAAAATCTGAATCGAAAAATCCAAACTATTCAAAAAAGATTGAAACTGCAGAACAATTGCCTCTTGCATATCTTGGGCTTTAAGCGCGAAATTGACCGATGAACACATAAGAACCGCGCGCATGGAGCCGTTTTTAAGCACGACAACGCCATCACGCACTTCTTTTATCGGAACAAAATCTTGGGTAGCTTTTGATTGAGGGGCCATAGCTTTTAGTTGCCAGTAGCTTCGGAAGCTTCAGGAGCTTTCGGATTAAGATTTTTGATCATGACGTACAACATTTTACTTACTTCTGTAAGTAAAATGTCTACCTTATTATAATCTAATTTTTCACCGAAAGATAATTTTTTGGCCACTTCAAGTTGGGTTTCAAGCTCCGCACAGGAACCATAGGAAATTCTAAGAAATTGGGTGAATTCTTTCTTTGTTCCTCTGCCCCTCCCCTCGGCTATGTTAGAAGGAATTGAGATAGCAGCCCTTCTCATTTGACTTGTCAAACCATATATTTCTTCTTTTGGAAATGAGTATGTTGTTTTGTAAATAAGAGCCACTAACTCCATTGATTTTTGCCAGACAACTAGTTCTTTATAAGAATGAATCATGTAATTAGCTTATAGCTTCGGAAGCTGCAAAAGCTTCCGAAGCTTCGCTAGCTTATAAAGAAAACCAAAACAGACCAATGGTTACAACTCCGAGTTACGTTCCTTCTTCAAAAGCTTTGGAAGCTTTTGCAGCTAGTGAAGCTCTTGAAGCTATTTCCTTTCCCCTCCCATCTCCCTCGTCCCTGGGTTCAAATTTTCGCGGATATCCAAACTCCATGTTAAGTCTTTGAGCTTGCTTTCAGAAAGTTTTGGTACATAAAGCGAGGGACGGAGCTCTTTCTTAAAATCCTCGGCCGCTTCTGGTTTTTTTGCCTCCTTTCTCCAAATATACAGTTTGTTGCCAAGAAGATATCCGAAGGCTGATTCAATGAAAAAGATAAAAGGCTTATTGTTGAATTTATAGAAAGCGAGCGCAAGTCCAAGAATCAAGGTTGGAATGATGAGCGGGATAGAAATGTATTTTGGGGTAAAACGCCACCAAATAATCGAAAGGCCGATACATCCGGCGAGATAAATAAATTGCTTGATCGTTAAAGGACCAAATATTTTATCCTCAACGCCGATAAATTGTGGAACTTGGAAACGCATAAGAGAGCTTATAGCTGCACTAGCTTCCGAAACTTCGAGAGCTTCAAGAACGGATAAAGTTTTTAATTAACGACTTTTTATAAAATTCTCCTTTTTCTGTAAGTTTCTGCAGCTTTGGAAGCTAGTGCAGCTACTCCGTTGGCTCGCGGTATGGATCCATACTCCTTTTCTCGCCTGTTCTTGATTCGTCACGGAGCGTTATTTCTTCATGTGGAGAATGAACTCCTCCTCGCAGTTTATCATCAATACTGGGAGTGGAGAGTGTTCGGTTTCCCGTGGGGTTTTCGATTCCTTTGAGCAGTTCTTCTCTGTCTAGTTTGCTAGCTTCAATAGTTTCGCTAACTGCGAAAGCTTCAGGAGCTTTTATAGAAGTGTAACTTGGAACTGGAACTACAGGAGTTGGGGACTTGTTCTGATTTTCTTTGAAAGCTAGCGAAGCTTCGGAAGCTTTTGTAGCTATTTCCCCTTCCCTCCTATAAGCTTCCGCAGCTTTGGAAGCTCCTGAAGCTCTCTCTCCCATCCCATGTATTTTCTTGAGCGACTCGCGGATTTGTCTGAAAACTTGTGTGTTGATATCTTGCCCGATTTCTTTGGCAATATCATATGACACCTCGACTGATTTCTCGATGTTTTTTATAAATTCGGTTGGATGAGCAAGACCAAGCATCACAAGCGCGGTTTCTGTCTCAAGCGCGCCTCCTTGATCTATATGCAAGTTATACTTCTCCGCGATTTGTCGAAGAGACTCACCCACTTCAACCGAGGCCATGGCTTTTTGAATATCCTCCGGCAGTGATGCGCGTTGTTTTTTTATTGTATCTTGGATGTTGTCCATAGTTTGAAGATTATTTTACGGCCCCAGTAATTTTCTTAATTTTTCTTTTGCTTCGTCTGACATGCTGTTAATATCATCTTCTTCTGACCCTAAAACTCTATCATCCAAAGACTCTTTGCCTTTTTTGTCTCCTTTTGGTTTTTCTTTGAGTTTGCCTGTGCGTTGTTTTTCTCTAATATATTCAGCTACCGATTTTCTTTCCTCGGCGCTCATACCGAATGCCTCACGTGCTCCTCTTACCGCGCCCACTCCGGCGCCCACGGCCGCCCCAATACCAGTTCCAACAATAGGCACGACACTTCCGACTGCCGCTCCAGTTGCCGTTCCGACAGCGGTAGACCGTCCAATAGTTTCTGTCGGGCTTCTATCCTGAATTCCCTGCGCGAAAGACTCTACCCGACCTTTCGCTTTTTCTATTTGCTCTTTTGCTTTATTTTTGGCGTCAGTAATCTGCTGTTCAATCGCTCCCACGCTGGTGTTCATCCCTTGAGCCACCACATCAAGAAGTTTTCCGTGTTCAACCCCAAGATCTCTATTTAAGTTGCCTATCTGGTTTGTGTGACCTTCAATTTCTTTTGTTAGCCTGTCCTTATCTTCTTTTGCTTTACCAATCTGATCTGCTGTTAGGGTTGTGTCTTTTTCACGCTGTTTAGCTGCGCGGAGAAGAATTTCTTTCTTCGATTTCTCGTTGTTTTCATTGTCCACCCTTCCTTTTATTGTTTGGTGAATTTTTCCGCGGTTGTCGGTGGTATCCCCCTCGATTTTTTGAGCGCCTCGTTCCACCTCCGCTTTTTTCGCTTCGGCGGGGAGAACCCCGGAAGCTTTGTCGAGAGCTTTTTGGTTAGGCAAAAGCATCGCCGCCATTTTTCTGGCCTGTTCTTGTTCGGTTTTTACCCGTTCATTTTTTTGCCGATCATAGCCGCCAACCGTGCCTTTTTCTTTCTGTTCCGCTTTCTTCGCTTCAGCCGCCGCGGATTTCATTTTGAGACTCATGCCGACAGCCTCTGCGCCTTTAATAAGGCCAAGTTTGCCAGCGCCTTTCTGGAACAGGCTTGAAGTCCGAACATCAAAGCTTGATTCAGCCGTTCGATTGACTGCTTTAATACCAGTTTGGCCGATAAATCGCGATGCCGCGCCTTTAAATCCTTTTTCTTTGTTCGCCGCCATACTTTTCAGTGTGCCACCAACTCTTCCCTCGCCTGCCGCGGCGCCTGCCGCCATGCGGCCGATAACAGCTCTCCCCGCGACAGCCGCTCCGGCGCCTGTGAGCGCCAACGCGCCTCCCGCGACAATGGTTCCAGCCGCAATCCCCGCCTTTGTCACCATCGCCCCCATTTCCCCACTCAACTTTTTGGTGATTTTAAGGGCGAGCAGAAGCATTCCGATTAGAATGGCGTAGTTGAAATAGAAACCAAGGGGCAGATTGCCATTCGGATTCACATTTGCCACCGCTATCATTGCCGGACTCGACATTACTTTATAAACAATATAAAGAAGGATGAGAAAAACGGGAGCCACAAGTGTTTGATCGAATAACCAAGTCCACCATTTATCAGCATATTGTTTTGTTTTAGGAAGAATGAATCCGATAAACCCGATCGGTGAAAAGACCATGATAAATACAAAAGCGATAACCCGAGCGATAAAGAGGAAACTTGCCATGAGAAATACATACATGGCCACAGAGATCAAAATGACCCGAAGCGTGGCGTTCATGAGTTGGGAGCTACCACTTATTTTCTGGAGTACATTTGTGGTGCTTTTAAGCGCATCATCCACATTGGCAATGAAGGTTGCTTTTTCTCCGTATTCCACCTGGATATTCATTAGGCCTTTGAACGCACTGCTTAAGGATGGTAATTGAGTTAAGCTGTTCACCGGAAAATCCTTAACTATCGCGTTGTAGTAGCCATTTGCCACGACATTTCCCGCGTCCATAATGGCGCGTGAGATAAAAAGACTGAAATTAACGAAAAGAGCGACAATAATAATGCGAGTTAACGCTTGTTTCAAGTTATGCGAGGAAAGTTGAAGAATAGTGGAGATGGCAATCCAAAGCAGAATGAAAATAAAGAAGATGTTTGAGAGATCACGGATGATTTTCCAACCTTCGGCGATAGCGGTAATTTTGGTAAAGTTTGAGGTATCAAGCGCGAATCTGATAGAAAAGTCGAGAAGCATGCCGACCAAAGCAAGTATCCAACTAAGCACGGGAATAAGAGCCCATTCAAAAACCCACGCAATTCCAACCATGACACACTGGCCGATATTAATTGGCCATAACTCGCACGTGTCCCCGTTTCGTACTGGACCAGTGGGAGCGTAAGGTTGGTTATAACCGCCTGGAATTAC
>MHRY01000015.1 GCA_001822675.1 Candidatus Taylorbacteria bacterium RIFCSPLOWO2_01_FULL_45_34b | reverse complement strand
AGTCGAAATTATTCAAAACATTCGCTAGATGATACGATTACCTTTCAGTATCATTCCTCAATGAGAGAATACTTTAAGTGCACACAATCACCAATGACCAAGAAACAAACACCAAGTAATAACCAACGGTCAATTCTCAAGCAACGACGGGGATTTTTGAATATTGGTATTTGGAATTTTTTTGGTTATTGTATCTTGCCCGCCCGACTGAACGATGGCAGTCGTTCGGGTGGGGTGATTGATTATTGCTCCTTGGAGGAAACTTTTCCGATGGATGGAACAAAAACCATACTTTCGGAGGGCTTCATAATGTTTCACTGTACCATATCCCTTGTGAACCTCGAAACCGTATTCCGGATAGTGCTTTGAAAAACGCGTCATGCGGCGATCACGAATGACTTTGGCAACAATTGACGCACAGGCGATTATTCTCTCTTTTTCATCTCCTTTTATAATTGTTTTTTGAAGTAGGAACCGCCGCGGGGCCTTGATGCCGCCATCCAAAAGTACCTCCGTGCGCTCCGGCGATACGACAAGTTTCGAAAGACAGGAAGAAATCGCGCGACGAAGCGCTTTTGAAATGCCGATTGTATCGACTGAGGAAGCAGAAACAAATGTAACGGAAAAATCAACGAGCTGGAGCCTTTGCAAATCTTTGATTTTTCTAAACCACTCTTCCCTTTGCTTGGGTGAAAGTTTTTTGGAATCTCTTACACCCCAAAAATGTTTCTTTAGTACATTTTTTCTGCTCGCGAACGCGCCAACCGCGAGCGGTCCGGCAATCGGCCCCCTCCCCACTTCGTCTACTCCGACTAACACATATCGCATCTTATCTCAATTTTATTTGCAGGTGTACGAACTATCGGCCCAGCCACCAGAAGTGAGATTGTTCTTAAACACATAACCCCCCGTTTTTTCAGACCAGTAGCCAAGATGTAGTCCTGCTGGCGAACCCGAGTAGCAGTAATAACGATAACTATATGTTCCAACCGGAGTGGCATCTCCCGTCATATTGTTGAGTGGATCAATTGGAACATTTGGTATCACCCCGCTTGTTCGAAGAAACGTAAGAAATCCGCCTTGAGAACTGTAGTCCCACCCACCCGCATTGGCTTCACTGTACCCTGCCGCCCCAGCACAAGTGGTGCCACTCGTTTTCGGCAAACAATCATATTGATCATAAAAAAGATTAAGAGCGTTAAAAATAGTTTGCATTTCAAGCGCTCGTTTGGCATCGCGCGCCCGCCCACGCGCGCTGGTCAAATTCGAAAGAACCACCGAGGTCAGAAGTCCAATGATCGAGATAACAACCAGAAGCTCGATCAAACTGAAACCCTTGCTACCTGATTTTTTAGTGGTAAAAAACATTTGAATTAATTATTTATTGATGAAAACGAAGAAATGCCGGCGGCGGGGTGGATTTCGAGTCCGGTGTCGTGACGAAACCCCCCGTCTGTGGCGCGAAACTCTTCCAGAGAAAAATAACGGAAAGAACAACCGCAAGAATAATAATGCCAAAAAAAACATTTCTGACACCCCGATCGTCCTTCGCCAAACCTACTCTCAAAACAAACTTCGTTAAAAACGATTCTCGTGAACGCGAAAGAGGGCGCGTCCCCGCATACACCTTGTTCTCATCTTCAAATTGAACGTTGGACATAAAATTTCACTTAGTTGTTTATTACCATTATAATACAAACATCTATGAAACAGAAGTTCACTCATCTCCACACCCACAGTCATTACAGTCTCCTCTCCGCGTTACCTAAAATTCCCGATCTTGTCGCCCGCGCGAAAGAAGAAGGTATGGCGACACTTGCGTTAACTGATAACGGTAATCTCTACGGCGCGATCGAGTTTTACAAGGAATGTAAGAAGGAGGGGATAAAACCGATTATCGGAGTAGACACCTATGTCGCCGGCCGAACGCGTTTCGACAAGCAAGCAGGTGTGGATAACCGCCGCACCCGATTAGTGCTTCTGGCTAAAAATGAGACGGGCTACAAAAACCTGCTCCAAATCGTCACCCTCTCGCACCTTGAAGGTTTTTATTACAAACCGCGCGTTGATCAGGAACTGCTTCAAAAATACGCCGACGGTTTGGTCGCCATTTCCTCGTCGTTCAACAGTGAAATCGTGAATGCCATACGAAATAAAGATTTTGAAAAAGCAGAGGAAAGAGCTTCGTGGTACAAAAACATATTCTCGGATTTTTTCATAGAAATAACGCACCATCCGGAAATTGAAGGCCATCAAAAAACGATGGAGGTCGTCTGCGAATGGGCGCATAAAATGAACATTCCTGTCTTGGCCGCCCACGATGTTCATTATTTGGACCGCGAGGACAAAAAAGCTCGCGATACCCTGCTCTCAATTCAAACCGGCGCGGAGTGGAACGAGAACAAAAATTCAGACGGCGCGGAGGATGACTTTTCTTTTATCAGCGCCAAAACCGCTTTGGGCTATTTCAAAAAAATGCCAGAGGCACTCCTAAATACAGCGCGCGTCGCTGATCTCTGCGCGCTCGAACTCGAACTTGGTAAATGGAATTTTCCAGAATACAAAACTGCGAATGGGCGCTCTCATGACGACGAATTAAAAGAAAAAACCCTCCAAGGTCTCGCCAAACGCGCTATGACCGAGACAGCGGAAATAACGGCGCGAATCAAGTACGAACTTGGAGTAATCAGAGACAAGGGTTATGCGCCTTATTTCCTCGTCGTAAACGATCTTCTCGAATTCGCGCATCAAAATCACATTCTGACCACCATCAGAGGATCAGTCGCCGGCTCGCTCGTGACCTATCTTGCCGGCATCACCAATGTCAATCCAATAGAATACAAACTGCCGTTCGAGCGATTTTTAAATCCTGAACGCCCCTCGGCGCCGGATATCGATATGGATTTTGCCGATAATCGTCGAGACGAAATGATCGAATACGCCAAGAAAAAATACGGCTCGGACAAAGTGGCGCAAATCGGAACCTTCGGCACCATGATGGCGCGAGGATCGGTTCGGGATGTGGCGCGCGCTTTGGGCTATGACTACAACACTGGGGACAAAATTGCAAAACTCATTCCGATGGGCTCCCAGGGCTTCCCCATGTCGATTGATCGAGCGATGGAAATCGTGCCAGAACTCAAACAGCTCTACAAAGGAGACGCGGATGTGAAAGACATTATCGACATGGCCAAAAAAATCGAGGGGTGTGCCAGACACATTTCTGTTCACGCCGCCGGCGTTGTCATCGCCCCGACCGCACTCACCAATTTCGTACCACTTCAATTTGACCCGAAAGGCGAAGGAAAAATCATTACACAATATGACATGTACGCGGTCGATGAAGCAGGTCTCCTCAAGTTTGATTTTCTTGGAATTAAAAATCTCTCTATTTTGGCCGACGCGGTTTCTTTGGTGGCAAAATTGGAAAACAAAGTAATAGACATCGAAAACATCCCGCTTGATGATAAAAAAACGTTCGCGATGCTGGCCAAGGGCGAAACAATTGGATTATTCCAGTTAAACGGCTCCGGCATGACCCGTTATTTGAAAGATCTTCGTCCCACCACCATTCACGACATAAATGCCATGGTGGCCCTCTACCGCCCGGGCCCCATGGAAAGCATCCCCGAATACATCAAACGCAAACATAATCCGAAATTGGTAACCTATCTCGATCCGCGCATGAAAGAAATTCTGGATGCGTCTTATGGCGTCATTGTCTACCAAGACGACGTTCTCTTGATTTCCATTAAACTGGCGGGCTATTCGTGGCTCGAAGCAGACAAACTGCGCAAGGCCATGGGCAAGAAAATCCCAGCGGAAATGGAGGCACAAAAAGAAAAACTCCGCTCCGGACTTGTAAAAAATGCTATGTCGGCGCAAAAAGCCGAAGGTTTGTGGAAATTGATCGAACCCTTCGCCGCCTACGGTTTCGGCAAGGCACATGCCGCGAGCTACGGCAAGGTGGCCTATCAAACGGCTTATATGAAAGCGAATTTCCCGGCAATTTACATGTCGGCGGTTTTAACCGCGGACTCGGGCGACGTCGAAAAGATCGGCGAAATTATTACGGAATGCAAACGCATGAATATTCTCGTCCTTCCGCCAAATATAAACGAAAGTTTCTCCGGCTTCACGGTGGTAAAATCAGAATCAATAATCAATAACCAAGATACAAGCACCAAAAAAGACGAGATGAGAGACCGTATTCGCTTCGGCCTCACCACCATAAAAAATTTCGGCGAGGGCATCGCGGTGGCAATTATCGAGGAACGCGAAAAAAAAGGCAAGTTCAAATCGCTTGAAGATTTTTTAACCAGAATCAAAGACCGAAATCTGAATAAGAAATCGCTCGAAGCGCTTATCCGTTGCGGCGCCATGGATGAATTCGGCGAACGCGGCGCCATGCTTCATAATATTGAATACCTTTTGGAATTCAACAAAGAAACCACCAAATCCGCCGGCAATCAAGTCAGTCTTTTTGGTCTTATGGCGGAAAATGCAACCATACCAACGCTCAAGCTAGCGCCTGCCTCACCTGCCGTAGCCGCGGAAAAATTGGCGTGGGAAAAAGAGCTTCTCGGCCTCTACATTTCCGGCCATCCACTTGATAAATATCGCGCGGTGCTCGAAAAGCAAGAAGTCAACATTAAAAAAACAAAAGAAGAATACAAAGAAGGCATGATTGTTGTTGTCGGTGGAATTATCGAAGAAGCAAAATCAATCATCACCAAAAAAAATGAGCAAATGCTTTTTATTAAACTGGCAGACTTGACTGGCTCGATTGAAGCAGTCGTGTTCCCTCGAGTGTTCTCTGAATTTAAAGACTTGCTTGTGGCAGAGAAATGCATCGCTCTTAAAGGCAGAATTTCAAACCGAAATGGCACAATCTCGCTCATTGCCGAAAAAATTAAAGCACTAACCTGATTGAAAAAGCTACTCATGGGAATATAATAAACATTATTAAAAGCAATAATCTCTATCTATGAAAAAATATGTCGCGGAATGTGTCGGCACGTTTGCGCTCACCTTAACCGTAGCGCTCTCACTTTCGGGAACGTTTCCGGTATCAACGCCAGTTCTCGCTGGTCTCGTGCTCATGCTTTTTGTATATTCGATCGGATCGATTTCCGGCACACACATTAATCCGGCCGTAACGGTTGGCGTGTGGTCAATTGGTAAAATAAAACCAGCCGATGCCATCGGATATTTGGTCGCGCAATTTCTCGGCGCGTGGATCGCGATGTTAATTGTCAAAGCGGCTTTGCCAACGGTTGCCACTCTTGTAATCGGGACGGGTGTGAAGATTGGTATTGCAGAAGCGCTTGGCATGTTCTTCTTTACCTTCGGTATTACCTCGGTTATTTACGGGAAAACCCCAAAGGATATTTCGGGCGTGGTAGTTGGCGGCTCGCTTCTTCTCGGCATCACCATTGCCGCGCTTCTCGGCTCAAACGGAATGCTTAATCCTGCCGTCGCTTTCGGTATCAATTCTTTCGGCCTCATGTACGTCCTCGGCCCGCTGGTCGGCTCTGTCTTGGGCATGATGGTCTACAAACATTTAGGAGGTGAGAGTTCCTAGGAATTTTTCAAGTTTTTGTCTTAAATATGAACTGGCCGTATTCGCGGAGCGAATACGGCCAGTTCTTTGCTCAAAGTATCTATTATTGCTATCATTTTGCATATGGAAAAAAACAGCCCGCCGGAGATGAACGACCGCGACCACAAGAAATTAGGCCGCGAACTCGACCTTTTTTATATTGATCAAGAAGTCGGCAAAGGCCTTCCTATGTGGCTTCCAAAAGGCGCAACTCTGCGTCGTCTACTTGAACGTTTTATCGTAGATGAAGAAATACGCCGTGGCTATCTTCACGTCTCTACTCCTGATATTGCTAAATTGGAGCTGTACGAAAAATCAGGCCACTATCCGCACTATCAAGATTCAATGTACGCGCCGATTGAAATTGATGATGAAAAATTCATGCTCCGGCCAATGACCTGCCCGCATCATTTCCAAATGTATCTTTCAAAACCGCGAAGTTACAGGGAGCTGCCAATGCGGATTGCGGAACTCGCCAAACTGTACCGTTACGAACAGTCAGGAGAACTCATGGGACTTCAACGCGTCCGATCGTTTTGTCTTTCTGATGCTCATATTATTTGCGCGAACGAGGAACAAGCGGCGGAAGAAATTAGCTTTGCCCTCGATCTCATTGAATATGCCACGGGTGTTTTTGGCTTGAAACATGGAGTTAATTATTCGTTCCGACTCTCACTTGGCGATCGCGCTAACACAGAAAAATATTTCAAAAATGACGCGGCGTGGGAAAAAGGTGAAATGCTGCTTCGGAATCTAATGAAAAAACGCAAAGAGCCCTTTGTTGAAGCTCCAAACGAAGCTGCTTTTTATGGTCCGAAAATTGACGTTCAAATGAAAAATGCCAACGGCAAAGAAGACACGGCCTTCACTGTCCAATACGACTTCTGCATGCCGGAGCGCTTCAACCTGACCTACAAAGGCGAAAATGGAAAAGACCACCGCGCTTTTGTCGTTCACCGCTCTTCAATCGGCGCGATTGAGCGTTTCACCGCGTTTTTAATCGAGCACTTCGCTGGTGCCTTTCCCCTCTGGCTTTCACCTGTTCAAGTGAAAGTCATTCCAGTCCGGGAATCACATAACGAATTTGCCAAAACCGTTGTCGAGACACTCCAAAAAGAAAAAATCCGCGTTGAGATTGATACCGATGACGAAAACCTCGGCAAAAAAGTCCGCAAAGCCAAAGTAGAAAAAATTCCGTACATGGTTATTATCGGCGACAAAGAAGTGGCCGATCAAAAAATCACGCTCGAATCCCGCGACAAGGGCAAAATTGGCGAACTGTCCCTCGATGAACTTATATCTAAACTCTCCACTGAAATCACGCAAAAAACATTGTAACGAAATTCTGAAAAGCTAAAATAATTTAGAAAAATTTTAGAAAAAATACAACAAATGAAATCAGAAGGCCAGTTATGAACCTCCTGATTTTTATTTGGGGGTATAGATCCGATTCACCGCAAGATCAAAATCGGCCGGATTGACTCTTTTTTCCTTGCTATGAGTATCAAGCCAGAGGATATCAATCCGATCCACGAGATCATGAGTCTCTTGGACTAACGCATGCCTTTTTGATATGGGGTGAACCAACTCTTGCCCCACCTTAACAAGTTTGTATTTCATAAAGTCCTCCTTGTTTTAGTATAAGTAATTTTCAAAGAATGTCAAACAAATGTACTCGTCCACCACATTTGAGAACCCCCGATCTCGGTTTTCCTAGCTAGGAAGGTTTAGAAAAACTTGAACTGAGTAAGAAAAAACCGCCTTCAGAAAGAAGGTGGCTTTTGGTAATTCCTAAAATAGCGTTGCGGCTAAGCGAAGACGGCAGTACCGCCTGTCACCTTGACCTCGTTTGCAATGCGGCCAAGAAGCTCTCGGTTTTTATTTGCTTCATCGGTCAGGATGGTATACACATCACCAGCTTTTGGTGGTTTGGTAACTCCAGACCACTCAACCAAAAGCCTTTTTACTTCCTGTTGTTTCTCCACCGTTTTGTAGACAAGAGGTAATAGAAATAGGTTGACTCGACGCTTAGTATCCATGGGATTTCCTAACTCCTCGACAAACAATATTCTATAAGGCTGATCGGGGAGCAAAGCGCTGGCTTTTGTCGGGAGTCCTTTCCCTGCCCCACCCGCATATAATACACCAGAGAAAAAACAAGCTCCCCCTGCAAGACAAAAAAAGACAATAAACGCCAGTTGGTAACTTGGTGCGTCGTGAAGGGGAGAAAATACAGCACCGTAACCTATCCTACCAATGATAAAGAGAGAAAGGGGACCGATTAAGGCCAATTGCCATGAATAACGACTGGATTTTTTAAGAGCGATCATAAGAGAGTTTCCTTTTTGATTGTTAACACTAAAAAAGATAGTACACGGATGGACTTCCTGTGTCAAGAAGGCCCTTTAGCTAGTTGAAACTGTTACCAAGGGCTCCACGGTTAGACAATAAATGGGTTACCGTAGTCAGATCATGACTATGGCAACAAAACATGAAGTA